>NZ_PDYP01000023.1:0-34502 GCF_002743115.1 Sporosarcina sp. P17b
AAAGGTAAGCGTCAAATAGTGAACACATATTAATAGAAGAAGATTCGTGAGATACTCCTCCCATAGAACACATTTTGGGAGGTATTTATTTGAAAAGAAAAGAGAAAGAAGCATACTGGTCTGCGAAGATCGATGAATATCAAAACAGTGGACTAGCGCTTTCTGAATGGTGTGAAACTGCAGAGGTTGCCGTGCACAATATGAAGTATTGGCTAAGGAAGCAGTCACCAGTTAATCATACCGCACGTCAGGAGACCAGTTGGGTCTCCTGTGTAGTGGAAGAATCGATAGAGAACTCGATTTCCTTGAAAGTAAATCATGTGGATATCGAGGTGACAAGTGGCTATGATGAAACTCTGTTACTTCAAGTGATCCGGACGCTACGTCAGATATGATGAATGATCGCGCCGTTGGGCGCGTCTATCTGGCTGCTGGTCCGACAGATCTTCGGAAGTCGATTGACGGACTAGCTGTCATTGTCCAAGAGCTGTTCCAACTTGATCCTTTCTCCAAAGCACTTTTTGTCTTCTGTAATCGGAAGAGAGATAAACTCAAGATTCTATTCTGGGATCACAATGGATTCTGGCTCTATTACCGAAGACTCGAGAAAGGGCTGTTCGATTGGCCGGATCTTGAGTCTGTTCAACCACTTTCCATTTCGAGCCGACAGTTGAACTGGCTCCTGGATGGGTTACCGTTGAACCAACGTGACGCACACCCTTCAGTCTCGGCGAAAAAAGTAATTTGAGTCTACTCCTTGGAATAATTTTATGCTATTATTGTTCCTATGAGAAAACCAGACAAGAAAACCCAACTTACAATTGAAGAGCTCGAGAAGAAGAACGAACAACTCGAGTAAGAGAAGAAAAAGCTTGAGGCTCAGATGGAATGGTACAAGCAACAGTTCACTCTACTCCAACAGAAACGCTTCGGAACTTCTAGTGAGAAGACGAACAAGGACCAGTTTGAATTACCGTTGTTCAATGAGGCAGAAGTTTCTTCAGCGATCCTTCTTGTAGAGCCTACGCTTGAGACGATAAACTATACACGCAAGAAGAGAATCGGACGTGCAGATAAGTTGAAAGACCTGCCGGTCGAGACGATTCACTATGACCTCTCTGATTCGGAGAAGGTCTGTTTAGAATGCGATCATTCCATGCACGAGATGAGCACACAGATACGCAAAGAACTGAAGATCATCCCGGCGCAAGTAACAGTTGTCGAACATGTACAGCATATCTACAGTTGCCGTCATTGTGAAGAACATGCGATCAAAACACCTATTAAGAAAGCTGAGATGCCGAACCCGGTGATCCCGAAGGGATTAGCGTCTCCATCTGCCATTGCATACGTGATGACGCAGAAGTTTGCTGATGGGCTTCCTCTTTATCGACAAGAGAAACAACTCGAACGGATGGGCATTCCATTGAATCGACAGACGTTATCGAACTGGATGCTTTCGAGTACGACGCGATGGCTCAAGCCGTTCTATGATGAACTCTATCGTCGTCTTCGTGAGGAAAAGGTTCTCCATGCGGACGAAACTGTCCTGCAAGTTCTCGACGAACCAGGGAAAAGGGCGGAATCAAAATCCTATATGTGGCTTTATCGGACAGGTAGAGACTCTAAGACACCGATCGTACTCTTTGATTATCAAGCAAGTCGTGCCAAAGAGAATCCGCAAAAGTTTTTAAAAGGCTACCAGGGTTATCTCCATGTGGATGGCTATGCAGCCTACGAGTCTATTCAAAATGTGGAGCTCGCTGGCTGCTGGGCCCATGCTCGCCGTAAATTCGATGAGGCACTCAAGGCATTAAAAGGTGCGCCAGCTGGTGCAGGTCGAACGACGGTCGCTAAAAAGGGACTCGATTTCTGCAACCGATTGTTCGCAATTGAACGCAAGACGAAAGATAAAATGCCTGAAGAACGACTTGAAATAAGGAAAAACGACAGTCAGCCTGTGCTGGATGATTTTTTGGTATGGCTAAAAGAACAAAAAGAAATTGTCGCTCCGAAGACTGCAACTGGGACTGCCATCTCCTATACGCTTAAACAATGGCCTAAACTGATAACATTTATGAAAGATGGTCGTATCGAGATCGACAATAATCGAGCAGAGCGATCAATAAAACCTTTCGTAATCGGTAGAAAAAACTGGCTTTTTGCAGTTTCCACAAGAGGTGCTACTTCAAGTGCAATCGCCTATAGTCTCGTAGAGACCGCAAAAGAGAATGGCATAAACCCCTTCTTCTACCTGCAGTTCCTTTTCGAAGAACTTCCTCAACGTAATCTTGAAAAAATCGAGGAGTTTGAAGACTTGATGCCTTGGTCGAAGACCTTACCAAAGAATTGTTATATCCAGTCAAAGAAATAGAAAATGCCCCGAAGAATCTTTAATCGATTCTTTGGGGCATTTTCTTTTATATGAAACAACGTGTTCATTTTTTGACGCTTACAGTAATAGAAGTTGCGGTCGGTAAGTCTATATAGTTCCCACATGAAACAAATATCGGTTTTACATTTCGATGCGTTCGTAAAGCTCTGCCGTAGATCTCTTTGTGTATACGTATATCTTCATAAGAACCCGCCTCGTTTTCAGGCATTTTAAATTCGGCATACGCTATTTTCAAGTAACTTTTGGCAATGCCGATAGTTGGTTTATCCAGAAAGAAAGAAGCATGCGTTGCGATTCCCATATGCCTCGGATGTAAATAGCCATTGCCATCAAACATAAATAGATCTGGCGTGTGCGTAAGCTTTTTGGCCGCTTCAATAACTAAAGGAAGTTCCCGAAATGCCAAATAGCCGGGAATATAAGGAACGGTGATCATTCCTTTGCTCGTTGTTTCCTCAATAACTGCCTTTGTAGCATAGTCAATGACGACGATGCTGCAAACACCCCATTCCATCCCATCATCTTCCCAGTAAGCTACGTCCACCCCTGCAATGAGATGAATAGCAGAAGCAGTCGTACTGTTTACCAAACGTATCTTTTCGTTTAAACCGCTTTGAATGGCATTCCATTTCTTATGGTCGTTCGAAAACGGATGAACATCCTGTATATCTATTTTCATTCCTCCTAGATGACTGCATTACTTCTTTCTATCGAGAAATCAGCTAACCTACTTTTAACCATAATATGTTCGGTATGAACGATATATATACTCTTCCCCGCTACTAGT
Organism: Sporosarcina sp. P17b; assembly: GCF_002743115.1. Taxonomy (NCBI): domain Bacteria; kingdom Bacillati; phylum Bacillota; class Bacilli; order Caryophanales; family Caryophanaceae; genus Sporosarcina; species Sporosarcina sp. P17b. Next base: position 3,183 of record NZ_PDYP01000023.1, read on the forward strand.
GAAATCATTTCTTGAAATTTATTAATTTATATTTGAATAATATAGTCATCCCAATATTCATGATGAAATGAACGAAAATAGGCACTAGCAGATTGCTCGTTTCAAAGTAAATCCAACCAAAAACTAAGCTTGGGATACAGATGTTCAGTAACATGATGGGCTTTTTAAAGTATTGGGTATGTATGAGCAAAAACAAACCAGTCGTTAATAAAATTGCACCCCATTCGTGGGATGTATAAAGGAAAAGTACGTTTTGAATGATGCCCCTAAAGAATGTCTCTTCAAATACTGCGGCAATGAACATAAACAGGAAAATCCTTGGCAGTGATTCGTCTTGATAGGAATTATTGTTATCATCGATAAAATTAGATGGAATCGTAAAAGTCAGAACGACTCCGTATATGACTAAAGCAATGGATGAAAAAACTACAATCATGATAGATTCCATTGGTTGATCAAATGAAAGTAGATTTTGTATGGTGAGAATGTCGTAAACTAACAAGGCAAATAGAATAGCTATACAAATAAACGTAAATGAAGTAAATACGATAATCATATCTTTAGTTTTGGATTCTTGTGTTCTTTTTTCAAACCCATTGTGAACTTGATCCATTTAAATGACTTCCTCTCTCGATGACGTTGTTCAAGTTGAAATACTATCTGGTGATTCTTAAACTTTCTAAAATCCCCTCATTTTCTAGGGAGCATTCCATTCGTTATCTTATTCATCATTTTATCCGACAAAGTTCCAATGCTGATCAGAACAAGGAAAACAATAATGAGGAAAACGAGAGATTGCAAGAAGATATTCGAAAACTGTCCCGCCATCCAATTTCCACCGTAATAAATCAGAGTCGTTATAGCTAGTACCGTAAAGACAAAATTAATGGACACACCTATACGTTGGTTTGTATGTAGCTTTTTAATCTCTCTCCAAGTTTCTTTGTCTTTTATGAAATTCCGTATCACTAGTAGTACTAATAATGAAATTAAAACATAATCGTTCACGTTCACCCTCCTCTATTAACGTACAAGATCATGCACTACTTTTGAATGAAGTGTAATATTATATCACTTATGTAGGTTTCCAAGAATACTGCCAAGATAATGAGCGGCCCTATTAGCGTCACGTAAATTTTTATTATTTGCCTTTTATTTATTAACTTAAAAATGTGTAACGCCTCTTCTTTACAAATGCCTTTAAAGTTGAAGCTTTACGGAAAAACCAACGTCTACTTGTCTATCTACGAGAACCAGGATTTCCACCATACGATCATTCGAACGTACAGATGCTACTACTTTTCACTCCTCAATAAAGTACGGACTCAAGTATGCGATTCCTAGACTAACGCCGAGCGCTACTGAAAAAGCAGTTAATACGTTGAGATTATCTTTAAAAATAATATTACTTAGTATACAAAGAACAAAAAGAATCAAAAAGTATTTCAAAAATTTAGTATGACGTTTTCTCAAATTCTTGACTCCCCATTCACCTTGTCTAGCGTTATTAAAATATTCTTCCGTTCGTAGAAGGTATGACCCAAACTTTATATCGGTCCTCTGGTGTGTTTTCTGTAATCACCTGGAATTCTTCTATCGCAGCAAGCCTAAAAGCTAATGCATACGCTATTTTATAATCACACGTGTCATAGCCATCATACAATCTGGCATACATTTCATTTGCTATTGAATCGGCCCAAACATCCGCTTCGAACAAGCTATCAAATATAATATCCTCAGTTTTCCACCTATCCGTCATCTTTTAACCTCCTATTATTGAGTTCGATTCATTAGAAATTTTTAAAAGCTACTATCCCTTTTCCTTCCACTTGAAAATGATAGTCATTATCACTTGTTTATTGTATACTAAAAACAATCTTCCTCTACTTGATTTCTTGTAGGGATCAGCTTTATTATACAAAGAAAGGACGAGTTAATAAAACATATATACATACTTTGCAACATGCAAATGGTTTTCTATCCGTATTTCCATGTAAGGTAGAGTCATTCGTAAATTCATCAAAAGTGAGTTTAATTATCGTGAAAAAATGGTCATTATTTGTATTCATATTTGCCTGTATGCTTGTGATCTCCGCATGCGGATCGAAAGAAACGGATACACAAACAGACAAATCGTCTAGCACTACTCAAGAAGGCACGGAATCGACTGAAATCAAGATTAAGCATGAACTTGATGATCAAGAAGTAGTTTTGAATAAAGTTCCAGAAAAGTTGTAGTATTGGATTTTGGTGTTTTAGATACTTTAGATTCATTAGGCATTGAAGTTGCAGGTGTTCCACAAAATGCGGTACCTGAGTATCTAAAAAAATACGCTGGATCTGAGTATACGAATGTCGGAAGTTTAGTGGAACCGGATTTTGAAGCAATTGATGGAATGAAACCAGACCTTATTATAATTGGAGATCGTCAAGCTGAAATGTATGACGAATTCAAGAGTATTGCGCCAACCGTTTATATGAGTGTCGACTTCACGAACTATATCGATTCATTTACAGACAATATGGAAACGATTGCGAATATATTTAATGAAAAAGAACAAATCGACAAAGAAGTAGCTGAATTAAATGAAAAAGTCGAGGCTGTTCAAGAGAAAACGAAAGATCTAGATGCGAAAACATTAATTGTCATGGTCAATGAAGGAAAAATAAGTGCTTACGGGCCGGGTTCTCGTTACGGTGGATTCATCCATGATGTCGCTGGATATAAAGCGGTAGATGAAAACATTGAAAAAGCGAGATTTGGTCAATCCATTAACTTCGAATATATAACGGACAAAAATCCAGACATTATCTTTGTGGTTGACCGTAGTGCAGTGCTAAATACCGCGCATGATAGCACGAAGGAAATATTTGAAAATGAGCTTGTGAAAAGAACAAACGCGTACAAGAATGACCATATTATTTATCTGGACACAGAAGCATGGTTTTATGGCGGCGGATTGCAATCATCGAAAGTGATGGTTGAAGATACAAATGCGTATTGGAATTAACAAGATTCACATATCAGTGTTTTTAAACTAAAGAAAAACCATCTAAAGCTGGAGTCTCTTTGCATTAGATGGTTTTTTTCTGTGTAATCAAGTGAACAGCGCTTGACCCCGGCGCTATACTCATCTCACTACTCCCCTATGTACGTCTCTTTACTACTTAACTTCACTAAAAACGGATATAGAATCAGAGCCAAAATAAATAAAATAGGAAATAAGCTGAATATTATAGCCCCTCGAATGTCAAAAAACAATTGAATAACTAATGGCAATAAAACAATCAAAGTTAATATACCCATTTTCCCCTTAGACTTTTGCGTTTGATACTGTGTTTTATCGCAGTGAGGGCAAGTCATGGCAGGGTTCAATGTGGAAGTCTTTTTTATTGTTTGTATCCAACTCCATTTATTATGACAAATTTGGCATGTTGGCATATAAATCACTCCTATATCTCTTTTGTCTGGCCTTTTAACGGCATGGAATATCTAAAGCCATACCCACTACCCCCGTGCTGAATTCCTTTTTTTAATTAATAAATCCGAAACTACAAATGATATTACGGGAACTAATGGCAACAAAATTATCCAATTTCTGAAGCTGATATAAAGTAAGGGCGCAATAAAAGTAATTGTACCAAAAAATATAGTTAATCTGGACTTTCTCTTTAGCCCGAGAAAAAGAAGAATAAGTGATATGAAAATCATTAATCCCACGAAAATATTTAGCAAAACATTCACCCTTTCACTTGTTAATAGCCTAGAGCATCTGCAACAATCTAGCTCGTTTAAAGCACAACATGTCATGTTTCGTTATTGCCCCCTATTCTTGAACTATTAAGGGGCTACAAGCTCCACTTTTATTCTGTCTGGGTCTTCAAAATAAACAGCATAATAGTCCTTTCCACCAGCGAATGGATGCTTCTTTGTATAAAGTATAGAAATCCCCTTACTTTTCAATTTCTCTGTTATGTCATCGACGTGTTGACGTGAAGCAGCGTGAAATGCTAAATGATTTAATCCCACTCTAGATCTATGATAGGGGACGTCAAGGAAACGTTCTTCTGTTTGAACAAAAACTAGATAAGTATCATCTAATTTCCAACTTTGTCCGCTTTTCCACTCTTGAAAGGAGCTGTATCCTAATTCCTCAAGAAACCAACCCCAAAAATTGATTGTTCTTTTCAAATCCGAAACATATATCTCAACGTGATGAAGTAATCCTTTCGACAATAAATAACGCCCCTTTATTTATTCAATTGGTCCCATTTAGGCACAGTTCTTGTTCTGTTATCGCCCCGATTGTAGTAATCGCTATTTTTTCTTAATGGACTCTCGGCTCATTAAATAATAAGCAGTGCCAGCTATAAATAACCCTGTACTAAGCCACATCGCTATACCGTTCCATTCGGCATTAAACAATGTGATATTTGTTAGGTTCACAAAATATATGGCAATTAAAATAACGTATAATCCCATTATTTCTTTCATTTTCACACCCCCACAAAATGGTCTATTCCTGAAATAGGTGCAGATCTCTAATACAAGAATTGCGCCCTTTAGCGTAATAAGTAAATGTAAATTATAAATAGCAAAGAAATCGCTATGATAGATTTAATCCATAATATTTTTTTACCTATACCAGCTTTCCCTTCAAGATAATTTAAGTAAATCATTGTTAAAGGAAAACCTAACAATGCAAATGAAGAATCCCCACCAACGGCTTCAACATATTTGATTAATCCTACTACAATGATGAGAAGTCCTAGTGTACCAATGGACATATTAAAATATAAAGTGCCCCTATCGTTTTCCTCCAATTTTTCTCCTCCCAGTTGTACATATCTATATTTACTTATTCTCAAGTCTAAAAACTAATCGTTGTTAAACTAAATGGTCCGATTGCTTAACAGGTGTAAGTCTTTGATCGAGATTTGCCCCGATCGAAGAAAAAACTGTTTTATTCCATTTATGCATTTCGTCTAGAAACTAGATATATGAAAATTGTTATGAGAACAAAGTTTTGCATAGCTGACACTCTAATCCCAATAAAGGTCTCTTCACTGTTTGCGACAGAGACGTAATTATATCCATTACTTGAATAACAAACCGTCATTTAATAGCTTTCTTAAACTCTACTAGCCCTAAAATCAACATCGCTGTAGCTAAAGTATTTATTAGTAATATTAACCACCGATTTATTTTTCCTTTGTACAAATCCTCGATCATCGGATCTGTTTGCTTGGCAATGTTCGCCCAGTTGACGCCTTTATTTATGGAACTACCAAAGTGGTTCATCTTTTCCACTTAATTTGATTTTCGAAATTAAAAACGGAACAAATAGTAGACTTAACCATCCCAAAGTTAATAATTTCTGCGATTCAGCTGAGATGTATTGTCTGTCACCACAATTGGGGCAGTCTTTTCCCTTCTTTAAAAATCCAAGTGCGATTATGTCTAATACATTCCACTTGTTGTTACAGTTAGTGCAACGTGGCATGACGATCCCCTCCTATCCTTCTTTAACCAACACCCATGTTCTTAATGAAAAACTAACTTCCAGTAAGAACATGGACCACTCTAGTATTCTTACGTTTATATAGTAGAGTGGGTTTCACTTTTTTGACGGTTTCGAATTCATAGAACTATGTCCCGGCCTTCTTCCTATTGTTACTGCTCTATCTATTTAAAAAAGAAAACACCGCAATATGCGATGCTTTCCTACTTATAAATGACGCAAAATAAATCGTAATTTCTTCAACCCTTTTTTCGATCTCTTCACCGCCACATAAACTTGCGCAAATAACTTCTCTACCTTTGCGCGTTCTTCATTGGTCACACTATGCGGACTATATTTGGCTTTTTGATAAATTTTCAAACTTTCTTCTGTGTCTTGTCTTAGTTGCGGATCAATTCCCCCAACTGCGTCAGGTATTGTTTTAAATGAAGGTAGTTTCGCAACAACTTGTTCTTTTTCTAACATTTGCACCATGAGCTGGACATGGTTCACAACAGCTACTCGATGATCTTTCACTTGAAGTTTGTGCTGACGTTTTCTCTTTCTTAAGACGTACCATACAAACAGGATGAAGAGAATCACAACGATGATCATATTCAACCAGAACCACAACACCGTGTTTGGATTCACTTGCTTTGCATCTTCTGGTTTGTCCTGATCTTGCTGCACTTCCGTCGTATCATTCGGTTCAGGTTCAGCTGCACCTCCGCCAGTGACATCCGGTGAATCAGCGCCCGAAGCTGGATAGTCTTTTTTATTGATTTCTGGCATTTTCTCAGCATACCCCGGTGTCACTTCAATTGGGACCCAGCCGACCATATCGACGTAGATTTCTGTCCACGCATGAGCGTTTTTCTCGCTGATGTTGATTTCACTGAATGACTGAAGACCTTTCACGTCATCCAGCCCGACGATATAGCCTTCCGCATAACGCGCAGGTGTGCCGAGCATTCTGAATGCCAATGTCGCGACCGTCGCATAGTGAACGGAGTAGCCTTCTTTTGACTCTTCCAATATGCCCGTCACAAAATCCTGATCTTGTATCGGTTCGGCATGTTCGCTATAACTCATCGACTGTGCTAAGAAACGTTCCACTTCTTGAATCGTTTGTTCATATGGTAAACGTCTTTCTAAATCGAGTACGTTCTCGTCTAAATGGTTACGCAACACATTCAAGCTATCTTGCGGCACAGTAAGATATTCATTGTAGACATATTGATTGTAATGACTTTCACGACGTAAATAGTCAGTGTCTTTTGTTGCATACACCGCATTCGCGATTTGTGGATAATCGGTGTAGGGCGTTAACATATAGTTCATTTCTACTGTGCGTCTGCCGAATATGCCTGTCGCATGCAGCGCGTCTGCTTGTTTCGTACGGATCAGGTTTGTATCGATCCCAGCCAATTCATACGGCGCATAAATATATCGACTTGATGCACCGACATTTTGAATGACGAGTTTTGCCTCTTCGTACGCCTCTGGCAAACTGCTTTTCGCAGCCAAGCTCAGCTGTTTCGCTCCGGTGAAATCTTCTTTCTCTAGCGCTTCAAGCAACGACTTCTCTTTCCTATATGCGTCACCCTCGATTTCCTTCCAGCCGACTGGTGTATAAGTCGAACCGACGAATCCTTTCAAAAACAATGGACTCGGATTTTCCATCGCGACTTTTAACGCAGTATGATCGTCCGGTGTAAACGTAGAAAGCCGACGGAAGTTTCCGCCTGTTAACACGGGTGCTCCACCTTTAAAATAGCGGAACTTCTCACCTTGGTAACGTACAGTGTCTTCCCATTTTGAACTGCTCGTAAATTCTCCATTCCCATTCTGATTGATTGCCGTATAAGCAAACATCAGCACGACCAATGAAATAGGTAAGATCGCCATCCGTTTCCACCAACGCAATGAAAGTTGATTCATATACAACAGTGTCAAAATCAACACTGCGAAAAACAAAATGTCCAGGATCAATGATGGAGACGTACCTAGAAGTACTTGAATCGACCAAATCACAAGTGCTAGCGTCACGACGATCCAACGTTTTTGATTGGCAATCGCGTAATAGATAGCACTACCGACTAATAAAGCGATTTGACCGAGGATCATACCGTTCAGCCAGGAGTCTGTTTCATTTACAGACAATACATCCATATAAATATGATTGTATTCTGCAAGTGTAACGAACAACGCGTTGATCGTCCGCTTCACGTCATCCACGTACTTCGATAGGAAGATTAAACTGAAGACGACACTTGCGATTAATACGACGTCGCCACCACGTTGTTTCCACTGAATGCGCGCGGCCATCCACAGCAACACGAGCACCAGCGCAGGTCCGATATGAATTTCTGGAAACAACATCGCACGGATCACAAGGAAAGCCGCCACTAGCACACTATACGCTACTACTCCATTGAGCCATTTCATACAGCGGATCCCTCCTTATTCTCCGAGATCACGATCGTTTGATATTCCGTGCTGCGCGCATTATTTGTTGTCAACACGATACAGTTTGGATACGTTCTTCTCAACGTTTTCCATTGTTCATCCGACATCGATAACGCGGATGCACTTTTTGTTAGTACTTCTTTTAACGCCAGTGCGGCTTCGCGTTCATTTTTAATCGTTAACTGCTCACTTGTTGTGTGATCTACTAGAAGCTGGACTTCATGATGGCCTGCGACATAGGAATACAACAACGCAGAAAACGTTTCGATGAATTCATCATAGAGTGCGACGCGATTTGTAAACGATGTGAAATCAACTGTCATCATTACCGCATCCCCTATGAGCGTTTCATGCTGTTTGACGAATAGCTCGTCGACTTTACTCGATAACTTCCAGTGAATTTGTTTGACCGAGTCGCCTGGTTTATACACCGATACTTCCGCAAGCTCTTCGCCATCGATTTTCTTCATCGGAATCGCACCTGGCGTTTGCAGCACATGCTGATTCTGCTCGATGCGTTGAAGTTTCAAGAAATACGGATTCGGCATGATCAACATCGTGGACTGCGTATCGATCTTCTGCACCGAACGGAAGAATGCGAAACTGTCTTTGATGGTCATCTGTTTCATTCTTATCGTCACTTGTCCCATATATTTCTGCGGCAGAATGAATGCAAATTCTTCGGCACTCTTCGCGGGGATGGATAAGATGTGCTCGTGAATTTCTTGCCTGCCTGTGAATACGTGCTCGATGACGAGTTGGATATGTAGTTGTGTGACGGGTAATCGACTCGTGTTTTCTACGCGTAGTTGATAGCCCATCTGATCATTCTTATATAGTTCATTCGTTGCTATGATCTCGCAATGTAATTTTCCTTTTACGAGGTAAACACTTAACACGAGCCACAGCCAAACAATGAATGATCCGACTGCGAACAGTAGCGCGAAATGCGTCGTCGTAAAGATGAAAAATGCGAGCGTGAACAGCAGCCAGACGACGCTGATCAGTAATGTAAACAGCATACGATCAGCCCTTAAAATGTCGCAAGCATTGCTTGATCGGGCGTGGCAACACTTTGCAGTAGTTTTTCGAGTAGCGCATCTTGTTCCGCTTCAGCACCTGGTACGCTCGATAGGATGACGCGGTGTCGGCTCGTCGGTAACCACACGGCATGGACGTCTTCTGGAATGACGTAATCGCGGTCTTGCAGGAATGCATGTGCTTTCGCCATCTGACAGAGTGCGAGTGCGCCACGCGGGCTAATTCCTTGATGAATTGACGGATGGTTTCGCGTTTTCTCCGTAAGTGCCGTGACGTAACGCAAGATTTCTTCGTGAATGAAGAGGTCTTGTACTTGCTGTTGAAGCGCAAGTAATTCGTTTTTTGTGATGATCTGTTCCAGTGAAGATAGCGGATCGGTCTGCTGTCGATTTTTCAGCATCTCGACTTGATCTTCAAAATCAGGATATCCGACACTTAATTTTGTCATAAAACGGTCGATTTGCGCGCTAGGTAACGGCTGCGTTCCGATCGTGCCGTACGGATTTTGCGTTGCAATGACGTGAAACGGTGCGGGCAATGGATACGTCACACCATCGACTGTCACTTGTCTTTCCTGCATCGCTTCAAGCAATGCCGCTTGTGTTCTTGAAGACGTCCGGTTGATTTCATCGCCGAGCAATAAGTTACACATGACGGCACCTTCTTTAAAGACAAATTCGTTCTTTTCTTTATCGAACATCGTGAAACCGATGACGTCAGATGCCACGACGTCTGGTGTGAACTGGATACGGTTTGAATCAAGTCCGACGACCCGGCTGAATGCTTTTGCGAGTGTCGTCTTCCCGACTCCCGGTAAATCTTCGAGCAGTACATGTCCTCCAGCTAGAAACGTCATCCATACTTTTTGGATGACGTCGTCTTTCCCGTTAATTACTTTTTTCATTTCATTGAGTACGTGTGTTGATTGATTGCTCATTCGTCAGTTCCTCCTGTTGTTGCTGTTCACAGCTTCCACGATATCGTCCGCTGTAATAGCAAATGGAAATAATCCTCGCGCGATTTTACTCGCCGCGGTTGTATAAAATCGATTGGACGTAAAGAACGTCTTCGGGTTATTGATCGCGATCAGTGATTTGTCGAACAGCATGCCGACACGTGTTGACACTTCTGCCGCAAATTCTATGTCGTGCGTTACGATGATCGTCGTGATATTGCGTTTTTGCAGTGTTTGAATCAACTGAACCACTTCTTGTTTCGACATGACGTCCATTCCTTTAGTCGGTTCGTCGAGCAATAAAATAGCTGGATTATGCAGCAATAATTTCGCCAATGCGATCTTTTGCTGCTCACCGCCACTTACATCAAAAGGGTTTCTCTTTGCTAACTGTTCAATTTGTAGCTGTTTCATCATATCCGTAACAGTGGATTCTCTTTGCTCTTTCGGCAATTTTTGCACAGTAGCCAACAGTTCTTCGTTCACTGTCGAGTGCATAAACAACGCTTGCGGGTTTTGCGGCAATAAAACGATATTGCCTTTCCACTTAGCTGGCACGACGTCATCCATAAGAATCTTACCTGCATACGGCTTATGCAATCCCGCAAGCAACTTCAAGAACGACGACTTGCCGACCCCGTTGCCTCCGACGATCGTGAAAATTTCTCCACGGTGAATCGTCACGCTCATATCCGCAAGCAAATCATCGCTTTTACGGTTATAACGGAAATACAGATTTTTTACTGTAATGAGAGGGGGATGCTTTTTCCTCATCGGATCCATCGGCGGTACAGCGGGTGGATAGCGCCGAATGAAGTCCATCCCTTCGCGCACAGTAATCGGCGTGTTCTCCAGAAAACCAAGCTTATGATAGACACGCATCGCCGCAGTGAGTGCGTCAAGCATCGGATGGTCGAGTAACGAATGACCGATCAACTTCGGCGTCGAATCGTACAGAAGCGAGCCGTTTTCCATGAATAATACGCGGTCACAGACAGGCAACAATTCTTCTAGCCGATGTTCGACAATGAGAATCGTCATGCCGAGTTCTCGGTTGATTTTATCAAGCAACGTCAAAAACTCGGAAGCCGCGATCGGATCGAGCTGAGAAGTCGGTTCATCGAGCAATAAAATTTCCGGCTCCATCGCAAGCACTGCCGCTAAATTGACGAGTTGTTTCTGCCCGCCCGATAAGTCGCTAATACTGTCATGTAACCAGTTCTGAATGCCGAAGAAACTGGCCACTTCCGCAATCTTCCGCTGCATCTCTTCCGTCGCGACCCCCATGTTCTCGAGGCCGAACGCGAGCTCTTGCCAAACTTTTTCCATGACCATCTGCTCGTCGGGATTTTGCATCATATAGCCGATCGCGGTCGCCGTCATTGTAGCGGGCAGGTCATCGAGTTTTCGACCACTGAAATACACATTGCCGCTCAATTTACCAATCGGTCGCATTTCCCGCTTTAACATCTTGAGTAACGTCGACTTTCCAGAGCCCGTAGGACCAAATAACGTCACGAATTCCCGTGGCATAATCGAAAAGGAGACGTCACGCAAGACTTGTTGTTCTTCATAATAGAAGTTTAGATTTTCGACTGTAAGTATCGCCATTTGACACTCTCCTTCGCTTCATAGATAAACGGCAACAGCATCAGTAAGCTAATAATGACATAATGCCCTGTACCTAGTGTCTGTTCACTAATTTCCGGGTAATACTGTGTTTGGTGTTGCGTGAAGTACCCGATGTAATAGAGAAGAAATAAAACGAGTCCTGCAGTCAGCACACCGTCACGCTTCGTAAAACGCATGATTTCATACTGCGTCCTCGCTTTCGTCATACCATATCCACGTGCTTTCATAACGTCTGGCTTCACAAAGACGAACTCAGCCGTCTGGACAAGTGTCTGCCGCCATAAAGCGAACGCTCGATGAAATTTCACGAATCTGCTGGATACTTTGTAATAACCAATCCCACGCTGCGCCATGTGTTTTTCCTGCCATTTCGTTTTAAATGTAGGAATGAACCGCCATAGCATCGAAACGAGAATACCGAGATTAGCAGACACTTTCGTCACTACAGCAAGTATTTTATTCGTCGTGAAAATCTCGAAATAACTCTTCATCCAAAAACACGTCGCGACAATGGCCCCCGCTAGAACGAGACCTTTCGTTACAGCTTCCCGCGTCACCGCATGGTCGTTCAGGAAAAACAAGGGAGTGAAACCGTTATGCACATACGATGGGTACGCGAGCGCAATGAATAGAAAGACGAAAAAGTAATACAGTAGATCTTTACTTGCCGCCCGTACTCCGTGCAACATGGAAAAATACAGAATACCGCCGACGAGCGAAAGCGCCACGATGATCGGATGAAACGAGCTGAACATCGTGACGAGGACAACGGTCATATAGACAAGTAGCAATACAGGATGAAAGTTCGAAAATGCGCTCATCTAGTTTCCTTCTTTCTTTGTTTGAGGTATGTAGCCATCCAGATCCCGTCCTAGATCACATGTGTAGTGGAATTCGACTTCATCGCCGTCATGCAGTTTGTATTGACTAACCCCCTGACTCGGGAATTCGTCGTTCACTTTATACATCCAACCACTTAACGGCCCACAATTAAACTCATACAAATAGTTGATGCCTTGAACGTAAATACTGTTGTAGATATTATAGTCGGCTCCTTGGTACTCCATCGGGATGCGGTGGTGGCGAGTCGCGCGGTCGAGAAGATCAAACGCGGTATCCCCGCTACGTAAAACATATTCCGATTTCGCAAGGATTTCGCCGTCCGGTTCGATATATTTCTCAAGGCCGGCTTTTAACTGGTCCATTGAATCGAGAACGGCATCACTGCGTATTTCGAGCGTCACTGTCTCTGAGTCTTCGGTAATTTCGTCGACATGTGTCAAATAATACTCTTCTACCGACTGGATTTTCGTTCCCGTAATGAGCCATCCGACAATAAAGAGGATGAATGCTACGACTAATAGATCTTTCTTCATTATATCCCTCTAGTCTCTCTGACGCCTTCTTTTTTGAATTCTTAATAGAATTATAATGATCAACCCCGTCGCCACGATTCCAAGTAGCCATGAAATTCGCTTCGCACGAACAGCATTGTCGATTTGCGTTTTCGATTTTTTAAGATCTTCATAGTTTAAGACTTTCTCTTGATCGTATGGAGCCAATGCGTTGAATCGTTCCAAAATCGCATCCACATTGTCACGGTCTTTACTTGTCAAATCAGTGAATGGATACAGTTGATCCAGCACCGTTTCGTTAATACTTTGTATTTCGGCTTCGATCTTCTCCATGTCTTCTTTATATCGATAGAGTTGTGCGAGCTCTGCTTCATAATCGTCTTTATTGTCCGCTTGTTCGAACTGATCAATTAGCGACACGACGTCGATATAGTGTTCTGTCGTAAGCGGTGTTGGAATGGCGTTGATTTTTTCTACATCTCGTTCATTGATATTTCGTGGCGCAGTTTGCTCCTGATAAATTGGGGCAATCGTGCCGTTTCCTTTCGTATAGACGTCGTAGTTTTCACTAAACGCAGGTAAATCAATTTCGATCGACTGTTTCTCTGCGGCTTCTACGAGCTTATGGAAGTTGTAGACATACGAGCGCTCTTCTATCGGGAAGTTTTCATATGTATCAAGTAATTGTTGAAGTTTTTTAGCGTCTGTGTTGTCATGGATATCCTGAATGTCTTCCATCAATTCGAGCATTTGCTGCTTCATTTCGACTGGGTTTTCAGGACGGAAATCATACATCGTGCGGTAGCCATTTTCGAGTCGATAGAGCGATACGAGCGCATAGAGCACTTGCTCGGACGCCATCGAGTTTGATTCATCTGGCAACGAAGACGGATTGTCCGCGTTATACGTTTTCGCATGGACAAAGCCTCCGTCGTCCAGTTGATAGCTCATGATGAAATCAAGCAATGAATGATCGCCTTTTACGAAGCGTTCGTCTTCTTCGGGATGAATGCCAAGAGACGTCAACGCGACGAGAACTTGTGCGGCACTTTCGACGTTGTCGTCATTTTGTGCACTAAAGCCGCCAGACGACGTTTGCATATTCGATAATTTTTCGAGTGCTTCGTCAATGATCATATGCATCGTTTTCGTTACTTCTTCATCCAAATCCTTCTGAATATACGTGAATTCTTCGGTACTTTGATAATACGGTGCGAGTGCCTGTACTGCCATCGCAGTCATATCCGGCTCCGCTTCGTTCCCGTAGAATGAAAATCCGCCATCCTCGAGTTGCAGTGAAATGATTTCTTTGATGATTTCGATTCTTTTCATGTCCGCGTCTTCTGGCACTTTATAACGCATACTGTCAAGTGTAATTAACCCCCAAATCCAGCCGTTAATGCCCTGTGCACCGAGTGACGTCGTCAATCCACGGTTATACGTACCGTCCGCAATAAGATTGATGCCGGATACTGCCGTCGGGTCACCGGCAGCTGAAAGAATCGCCAGTGAAATCCGGTGCCACTCTGTCGCTTTCATTTCACTAAGTTTTTCACTCGTTTTATAACGTTCAATAACATTGTTCTTGATGACCGCTAGATACGCGGAGTAATCGTCAGGATAGCCGATGCGGCCGAGGCCTACCGGATACCAATCACCATTCGTATTTCCCGCGTGCGCTAGAAACGGCTTGCTGAGTAGCGGAGCCGATTCGTCAATTTGTTCATCTTGCTTTTTCCACGCAATAATTTCTTCTATCGTCTGCAGCAGAGATTCTTCTTTTTCCGGTGTCGCGAACGCAATAGACGGCAGGAGTACTACCGCCGTCATCATAATCGTCACAAGCCACGCAGTTAATTGTCGCATTCCGTCACTTCTCTTTCATTACCATTCTTTCTTCCAATTATCATTCATGCCGTTTCCTGACGCTTCATGCCCACCAATGTCTTTTCCGTAATGAAGAGTATAGCGCACTCTCACTACATCTCCATCTAAGAAATAGGCATCCGAGAAGCCGTAGTTCGGATAATCATTATTGACGCTGAACATCCAGCCGGAACCATTCGCGAAATCGAATTCACTTAGACTATCCGGTGAATACGCATCGCGATTTGAAGTAGTGGAAACCTCCTCTACTATTTCCCATAAATCGTCGGGAATCGCTACATGATTTAGCATGCCAGGCTTACTGACGTCCCGTAAATAAAAACTGCTGTCGAGATTTCCCGTTTTGCCGTAATCATAGCCATGTTCTCGCATGAATTGGTCGAGGATATACGACCCTTTTTCCCCTTGATGAATATCCATTTTCGTCGGTTTGATCAAATACGGAACACCGAGAACGGAAGCTTCTAGACTAATCGTCACTTGTCCGATAATGCCATCTTCCGCCGGTGCAACGGACGTGATCATGAATGTCTCGGTCACGGTCCGCTCTTCGTCGTCCCACACTTTGATGGTGACGGTGTTTTGTCCAGTTTGCAACGTCAGTTTATAACTCGTTTTTGCACTGTCATCCCAAGTGAATGGCACGTTTTCACCATTCACTTGCACAAGGACGTTTTTCCCTCTGATCCGTTCACCAGAAGCAGTCACTGGCCAAATGTTGATCGTTTTAATATCACCTTTGACTTTGCTGCCGGACTTGAGATCGGTTACGAGCTTCGGTGCATCGGGATCGACTTGTGGTTTTTCATTGACGTTCGGGTCGTTGTAGGAAATTTTATACTGTCGTTCAATTTGTTCGTCTTGATAGTTTCCTGATAATTTGACAACGTTCGTTCCATTGTTCAGCTGCACAACATAATTCATACCGTCTGCCGATTCGACCTTTTGATCGTTCACTGTGATGCTGAGTGATACGTCTGCTTCATTCGCAGTAGCTTTTGCGTAAAATGAAAACTCCGCGCTGTTAGCTTGTTGGTCTTGTAAGTCGGTGTTCAACTTGATCGAGATTTTTTCTTTCTCGTAGATCACAATATAGTTTTGCTCCGCTATTTTTCCGTTTACTTGCGCGGTAAGCTTGAGCGTATTTTTTCCTTCGGTTAGCGTGGCTTTATAGGCACTGCCAGTCAGTGGTTTAAGTTCTTTATTATTCATGAAGACCTTGAGCTTGGCATCTTGTTCACCTAGCGTAGCTGTTGCTGTGAATGAAATGGCGTCTTCGGTCACCGTTTGGTCTTTTAGTTCGGTTGTGATTACGATATCTTGACTGTTTAAGGTCACGCGATACGACTGGCTGACGCGCAATAGTTTGTTGTCTGTTTGTTTATAGATCACTTGGAATTGAATATCGTTCGTGCCTTCTGTTAATAAAAGAACCCCTTTATAGTCACTCAATTTCTTACCGTTTACCGTAACTTTCATTTCCTGGGCAATGAGTGTTTCATCCAAGTGATTTACCGTGACGCTGTACAATGGATCGGTAACGGTTTCATTATTGGTGATACTTGTTGTAAAATAGCGATTTTGCTGATCCGCGATGTCGACGATCTCGATATCTGGATGGTTGTTCGGTTTTGTTTTACCGGAAGCAGGTGTCGTGTTGCCACCAGCAGGGACTTTGTCATTTGGAGCCGGTTTCGTGTCCTGTGTAGTAGTCTCAGGATTAGCGAGTGGCTTATTCTGCGATTCCAGCTCGGTATTTTTTGGTTCTCGCGGCTGTTCTTCCGGCTTCTGTTGCGATTTGTCCGGAGTTGTCGGTTGTTGCGAGCTTGACAAGTTTTCTTGATCGGTCTTACTATCTGTCGTTTGATCGGATTCCGCATCAGGTAGTCCACCACTACCGCTAGCTAACTTCAGCGTAGAAGCTTCTACTTTTTCATTGAAATCAAACGGAGCGGATTCTTCAGTCGATGTGGCTGCATAGGCAATCGTGCTAAATAATAGTAAGAATATGAGACTGTAATAGATTATGTTTTGATATTTCATGAAGGTGTTTTTCGTTTTTCTCATTCAATCCATCCCTTCTTTTCTAGTAAAGGCATGCTATATGCAGTGGCTAAATCATTAAAAAAGTCCCCACCTCCTGATAGAGATGGGGACCATGTATGTTCAATAATTAGACAGCGCAAATTGAATGATACACAATTCACCCTTTACCGGAAGGCGTCATGCTTACATACTTTGGCAAGTCTCCTGACTTAGGGATATATTTTCCCATTACAGTGGCCGGACCGCTCAGGATTTTCACCTGATTCCTATTTACTCTTCGTTTACTTGACGAAGAACCAAAATATTCTATATAACTGCTACTAAGCATATAGTTTTTGCAGGGTAAAATCAATAGACGGTGTAAGTACATTGCGCGATTTTGTCATCGCATGAGACTGTGTTTTCTATTTTAGTTACAGCATTTTATTTAGCAAAGTGGTTCCTATAGCAAGCGATCGGTGTTCAATAACCGCATTCGTTAATTCAACTCTCATGCCAACAATTCCAAACGCTTTTAAAGTATTCCGATAAAACTCCATTTCCTTGAAATCTATCTTCAAGAACAACATGAACATTTTGAAATTCATCTTTAAGATTTTCGTCTGAATTCGGAAAAGATCCCAAGTAAGAATATTTATACACTGGTTCATCTGGACAAATTTCATAAGCACGCTTTAACATGGAAACCCCTTTTTCTTCCCAATGCTCAAATTCTCCAAAATAATATGGGAATAATGAAATCATATAACCAAAACACCATAAAAAATCCTCATTTGTCCCCAAATTAACCAATCCAAAATCTGTAACCTGACGTAGTATAGTCTCTAATTCATCAAAATCTACATCCTGAATCTCTACTGGTCCCTCTTCTGTTAGAACATACCAACAAAAAAAGCCAAGACGAATAACAGTCTTTAAATCATCAGGATTTTGGTTCCAGTTTTTTATCAAGAGTGATTTTGCTTCATTCCACTCCCCTTTATTTTCTAGTGTATCAACTTCAGCCCAACGCCAATCAATCATTGCCAGTACACCTCACATCCTAAATGCTGATTATACGTTTCAAAGCATTTATCTCGCTCTCTGCTTAGATCGAGTTCTTCTTTAATTAAACCGCCCGTTAACAGCGTAATTTTTACTAAGCAACTGTCCCCGAATGTTGAATATTACCTTTACTTAAGTTGGTTCCAAAACATTGAAAACACGCCTTCATTCATCTCAAAATAAACATCTGCAATTCCATAATAGATATATCCATCTCTTAAAAGAGTAAGTTTAACCGTTGAACCATCATGTAATTTTAACGCTAGCTCTCTGTATTCTTCATTGTTTCGGGAACTATTTATGGGGTCTGACTTTTGTTCACGAAGATAGGGCTTTGTTTTGTTCAGCTCTTTTAAGAAAGTATTTAGTGCGTCCATATCGAAAATTGGCTTGTAATTTTCATTATCGTGATCCCAATCACTGAAAGCTCTCCACTGGACAGAGTGTATATTTCCCACCAGATTTAATTTACCAAATATATCCTCACCACTGCTTATTGTTATTCCGTTAAGGTTTTCAAAAAACTCTGCGTAATGGTTTCCATCCTGCATATGATAAACCATTAATCTAAAATCTTGGTCATAGCCTTTCACAGAATAAACATCCATTTCACCAATTGTAGAAGCTAATTCTTTGTCATAGGCTTTTTGCTTGCTCCATTCATCAATATTCCCTTTTGTAGTTCCGAGTTTCTCGTCTTTAAGAGCTTTTGCATCTGTGTCATTTATCTTTGTGTTTGTTTGGGTATAAATCTTTCCGTTATACACAATTAAACCGACCATGTCTGCATTTGTATTATTTTTAGGTAATTGAATAGCTGGGATTTCCACATTCTCATCTTGATTGTCTTTTGTACTATCTTGGGGGACATAATTGATTAAAGTGAATATTCCAATAGACATCATTACAGCAACAACAATCAAGATACTTTTCACACTAGGTCTTTGCTGATACTTTTTCATACTATCCTCCTAATATTATTAGACCGAGATAAGTTACAAAAGTTACATGTTTTAATAGTATGGCCTTATTGTTGATCGGTTTCAAATCCTTATTCCAGCATCCACACCATTTGCAGCTAATTATTTTCAAATAAATTACTTTTTGTTTGAATTAAATAGAATACTAGCTATGCCTACCCCAATAACAGGAAGAATGATTAATAGAGTACTTAATATATTGGCTTGTATGTAATTATTAAAGAGCAAAAAACTTAAAAAAGCTACTACAAAATAAACTGGTATAATTTTTTTTGACCACAAAACAGAATTCTCCATTTTGATCACTCCTTATGAAACGTAAACGCTATTTTTTTACTTTCTTCATTCTGGTTGGCATGAAATGTAAAGACAATCCTATAAACACCTTTTTGTTGTATATAGGATGACGAAAGTTTCTGCTCGATTTCTTTTCCAGGTTCTAATACATTCAACTTATCCTCTATGACTACATCCTCTGCAACCCAATTGCCATCTTGGAAGTATTCCAAGCTCGTTCCTGGCCCTGTGTAATCCACCGGTGTATCCCCTTCATTTCTTATACTAACAAGCGGTGTCTCTCCCTGATCAACTCTCTTTTGGCTAACTGCTATAGAAATGGAAATATCTCCATTTTTATAAATTGAATCAATCGTATTCACTTTTTTTAGATCTTCTTTATCCTTACTGACATTTTCTTCTGAACAAGCAGCTAAAATCATTATTATTCCTATCAACATCATTAAACTTTTTTTCATTCTATCCCTCCTCACCCTGTTAGACGGACAAAAATTAAATAAGTCACATATTTTTTTATAATCTTTCGCGGTTGTCTCTAACATTTATTAAACAAGCATTATTGACATCTATTGGGTTCGTCTATAACGATACTTCCCGATACATTTAGCTTATTCCAAATCCACTCCTGATAAATCCGGTCAATTTCAATTTCCAATTCTTTTTCATTCAGATTTTCATTAATTTCTAATTCTTCAAAAGTAAATGTCTCTGTTGCCTCAGTTCCTTTAAAGGCATTACTAGCAAATGAGAAAGTTATAGTTTTAACCAGTTCATTCAACTCCCACTATGAAAAGCAAAATAGGATACTTCATTTAACAATCATATATATCAATGGGTTTAGTTTTTATGTAGATCGAATACAACTTCTAAAATATAATCAAGTACTATATCATGGTGTTGATAATTTTTTTATTATAGTTGCTAAAATGGCAATAAAAAAAACGATGGCGCTATTTATTAATAAATAATATCCTATCTGCATGCCGTAAAATATCGCAAAAGCATCACGAATAACAAAAAGTGCTACTTCGCCACCGATTGCCCCTAAGAAAACTGCTGATAGTAATACAGTAAAAGCTGCAAAGTATAGGCTTTTCTTTTTCTTGTAATATATAAAACCAATAAGATTTGCAACGACAATAAAAACGCCCATAAGTATTAAGAAAAAACTACTCATCTAGCTCTCCCCTTCGTAAAAACCTATTTACCCATTTGAATTAAAGTCATTTGACATTTTTGTCATAACACTTTGCAATTTAAGTGTTACAACCAAGCTACGTTAGTTTAATTGAATGGCAAGAAACAAAGTTATTATAAAAAGATATCTTGATTCATTTTTTATGATCTTTATAGTATCATTTTTCATGTGTCACACGATCATTAGTTCACTTCACAGAAATCTTCATATTGAAAGGATACGTGACTATGGAATATACACTAAAAGATGAAAGTTTTGACTTTAGCGAAACAGAAGTTACACATGAAGTACTTAAGATTGGAGAGCCAGAAGATGGCCTTTTCGAAATTGAATTCAAATTAACCTTCTCTTACGGATTCTTGAATTACTCACATAACTTTGTTTGGCTCAATCAAGATATCGAAACATTACTTGAACAGTTGAAGAAAATGGATGGAAAGAATAATGGAACTTTAAGTGTGCTTTCACCAGGCGTTTCTTTCTCATATTCACAAAACCCTCATGATGAAAACTTTTATGAGTTCACAGTTTTCATGGATACTGGCTATATTAATTCGTATATGGGAACTGAATCAAAACTTGGAATCACTCTATCCGCTACCCGGGAAGATATTGAAAATTGGGTTGCGTCTTTTCTAAAGAACTAAAAGAAAAAATTGACCATATTAATCTGAAGACTTTATACTTTGTTTATGGTCAATAATTGCCCTTCCGCTAATAGGAGTTGTTTAGGATCAATAATTTCATGTAGTAATATACTTGATTTATTTTGTATCGTTAATTCAGTTGGATTTATTACGTGTGCTATCTGAACGGTGCATACATCATAAGGTGCAGTATTATTATGGATATACTGGAGTAACTCACGCAATTCCCACTGTTTTTCTACACCATTTATAATTTCTCGTTGAACGGGATAATCAAAACCGGGAATGATCCACTCTTCTGTCTCTACAAATTGTAGAGACGCATTACCATCTTCCAACTTTTTATCTGAGGCAATATAATAATAATTTGTCATTTCACCACTTCTTTCTATCATCATCTGCTATTTCCAATACGTTCTTTTTGAATCTGTTGTAAATCTTCCTTCTGCAATTCAACGTAATCCCCCATGTATCCTACTAATATATATTCGAATGAATGTTTTCATTGACCTTCCCCATTTCCTTGCCTTTGTCATCTTGGGTTTTACAAAATCAACATCAACCAATTGAAAACAACATCGCCCTCTAATTGATTGGAAAGTAATGGCGTATTTTGTTTCAGTATATAATAACTTCTAATAGTATGGAAATATATTCTAACTGTTGTTATAATTTGATTTATGTGAAGTCCCTTTCATTCTTACTACTCTTCTTTTAGTTTGCAATTCCTTTAGTAAACGTTTCGTGTTCTATATATGATGTTTTTCTTAATTTAAAGGAGGAATATTACGAGTGTAAAACTACCCTAAGAAATCAGATGTAATTTTGATAGTAAAGGGGTAGTAAGAATGAAAAATCAATCGTTTCGTTTTTTATGGATTGGCCAATCAATGGCTAATTTAGGTGATGTTTTTTATATTGTCGGGATTATTTCTTTATTGTACACACTTACGGAGTCGCCTTTTGCATTAGCACTGGTGCCTTTCATTAATATGTTCGGTCGCTTTATAAGTGGTATTATTGCGCCATGGTGGATCAATCGATTTCCTTTAAAGACATTGCTCGTTAATTCACAAGCAAGTAAGACCATTCTATTGGTTGTTCTATCGCTTTTATTAATCTCTGAAACGACGACCAATTTATTCATCATTCTAACGTTTGTGGGGTGTATTGCGTTTTTGGATGGCTGGGCAGCGCCGGCAAGTCATGCTATGCTGCCTCGGTTAGTACCAAAAGAGCAACTTGTAAAAGCAAACAGTTTCTTCTCTATCGTCTCTGAAACCATGAATCTAGGAGGCTGGGCACTCGGAGGAGTAGTTGTCGCATTGACAAGTGGACAATTTGTTATTATCGGTACAGTAGGCTTGTATATATTTGCAACGATGATAATGTTCGGTATTGACGATCCCACTCCATTCCAGAAAAATGAGATTAAAGGTAAATGGGGTAGTGAATTAACCCAAGGTTGGCAGATTGTATGGAGAAATCCGCTTTTCAGGAGTCTACATGTGATCATCATCTTTGAAGCGATTGCCAATGTTGTATGGATTGCTTCTATTCTCTATATCTTTGTGATAGAAGTTCTAGGTCAGACAGAAGCTTGGTGGGGTTACATTAACACAGCTTTCTTCTTGGGTATGATAATAGGAGGAATCATCTGCACTCGTTTTATAATTGTGGTTGAAAACAATCTGAAACGCTTGCTTATTCTATTGTCGTTTGGCATTAGTCTCGTCACTCTTCTTTTTGGAGTAACAACCATTCCCTGGATTTCCATACTACTTGTGATTCTGAATGGAATTATTCAACAATTGAAAGGCATCGTAAGTGAAACAATGCTTCAAAAATCCGCGACTACTGATGAACTCCCTAAAATTTATGCCGTTCAAAGTGCTTTAATATCACTGTTATTCGGTATTTCTTCAATAAGTTTTGGAGCTATTGCGGAGCTTTGGGATGTTAGGATCACATTTGTTCTTGCAGCAACATTGTTAGGACTTGGTGCTCTCTTTGCATTAATTCGCAGTCGAGATTTCAGCATTACAACTGAATAATATGCTTAAATCTTTAGATCGACTTATTGGTTTTAAAGATTTAACTAAGGCAATTAATATAGTTTAATAAAAAACGATTGGGCAGTTTAGTTGTCCAATCGTTTTTTTAAATCCTACTATAAATAAATTATTTTGATCCTGAATTGCAATCAATAGTATCCACTTTATTTTGATCTTCTTTATCTTTACTGACATTTTCTTCTGAACAAGCAGCTAAAATCATTATTATTCCTAACAACATCATTAAACTTCGCTTTTTCATTCTATCCTTCCTCATAATCAAGATCAATGTCCAAATATAGTTCTTCATATTTGGAAACATCGTATTTTCCAATAACATGATAATTACTAGAGGCTTCATCATTAGGCTTAAGTTTATTAAAATCGACTACATCTAGTGCATCAGATATCATTTTTAAATGATATCGTAGTTCATTTGTTGAATAAAGTGTTTGTGTTAGTCTAAAAATAAGAGACTATTAATTATTTTGGAACCTATGTATATGTTTACCATTAAAGTGACCGGCCCGCTCAGGTTTTTCACCTGATTCCTGTATCCTCGTCGTTTGCTCGATGAAGAACTAAAATACTCTATATAACTGCTACTAAGCATATAGTTTTTGCGGGGTAAAATCAGTAGACGGTGTAAGTGCATCGCTTCCTATGTGAAAGTTCCACTAAGTGAGTGCTTTAAAAATTTTTCCACAAATGCAGCCTTTTCTTTCATAAAGATTAATTTTATATCTTCTAATTGTATTACAACAAGTTCCCTATCCTGCATCATGAACATATTGTATCTAATAGAGGGAAATACTTGTTTGTTAATATAGTGAAGGAGTGATGATTTTGAAAGCCAATGATTCATTATTTAATAATGGCTTGAAAAAAAATGATAGTTCTACGAATACTGGGGCTCAAATTGCATTATTGGGCTCAGCCATTTCTACATTTGGGGACGCTCTACAAACACTTGGTGGAGCTATATCAATCGAAGAAAGTCGGATTTCTGACATTCAACAGCAACAAGAACTGGAGAAATTGCAAAGTCAAATTGATGATTTAAAAAAAGAACAGGTAAAGAACAACTCACAAAGTAATGATGTGGAGACACTCAATAAATTATTAGAAAGAATTGTTAAACGGCTTGAAAAAGAAGACAAGGAAGTGAATTAAATCATCTGTACAACTGTACGTTCCCGACATAATTCTTTTGAATAGCGGCTATAAGTGCACAAACTATATTCTTGATTTTATTACCTCTATCTCCCAAACCATTATTAGTAATGGGAAGCATACGTCCTCTTACTGTTGTTGTTAAAGATATTATTACTACTTTCCACCAAATAATAGACAACTCCTACTATCTAGTTCCATAAAAACAGGACTGCCCTGCATCTATGCAGAACAGTCCTGTAACGGATCTATTAATAATTCGAGTCTGAGACTTCGCCTTTTACGATACTAATACCCGAGCTTGCACCAATACGTGTAGCTCCTGCTTCGACTAGCGCATCGAAATCTTCTCCGCTGCGCACGCCGCCGGACGCTTTGACACCAATGTCTGGGCCAACCGTCTTCCGCATAAGAGCGACGTCTTCTACCGTTGCTCCGCCTGTTGAGAACCCAGTTGACGTCTTGACGAAATCAGCGCCCGCTTTGACGGATAGCTCGCATGCACGAATGATTTCTTCATCTGTTAACAAGCATGTTTCGATGATAACTTTGACCAATGTACCGTTAGCTGCTTCGACTACCGCACGAATATCTGATTCAACCCATTCGTCATCTCCGTCTTTCAGCGCTCCGATGTTGATGACCATGTCGATTTCTTCTGCTCCGTTCGCCACTGCATCTTTAGTTTCGAATGCTTTGACTGCAGAAGTAGTCGCTCCAAGAGGGAAACCGATTACCGTACAGACTAACACATCGGTGCCTTTTAGCAGTTCAGCGGCATATGAAACCCAGCCCGGGTTAATGCACACTGATTTAAACTGATAGTCTTTTGCTTCTTGTATGAGCGCCGCGAC
Organism: Sporosarcina sp. P17b; assembly: GCF_002743115.1. NCBI lineage: Bacteria > Bacillati > Bacillota > Bacilli > Caryophanales > Caryophanaceae > Sporosarcina > Sporosarcina sp. P17b. The sequence continues at coordinate 28,316 of NZ_PDYP01000023.1, forward strand.
TTTGTCTTTCGTTGCGTCGGCTTTCAATAATGTATGGTCGATCATTTGTGCTTTATTCATTTATGAACCACTCCTTTAATTATTTTGTAATTTCGTCATGCACAAGTGTTACAGGCTGTACTTTAGAGGCTGAAACTCCGTAAGCATGATAGATCTTTTCTTTTACGTCTTCGATATCTTCCGTGTTGCTGTGAATCGTCACGAGAGATTCGCCCACTTCTACGTAGTCACCGATTTTCTTATGCAGCACTAGCCCAACCGCCAAATCGATTTCGGATTCTTTTGTTGCGCGTCCCGCACCTAGAAGCATTGCAGCCGTACCGATTTCATCCGCAGTAATTGCAGAGACATATCCCGCTTCTTTAGCCGGCACGTCTATTGTAAACTTGGCCGTAGGAAGCTTCGATAGATCGTCAATGACGGATGTGTCGCCGCCTTGGGATTGCAAGAACAGTTTAAACACTTCAAGCGCTTTGCCGTTTTGGATAACTTCTTCGAGCATTTTTCGTGCTTCTTCCGTCGAGTCGGCTTTTCCTGCCAAACGAACCATATGGCTACTGAGCGTCAAGCACAGTTCGTGCAAATCTTCCGGTCCATTGCCTTGCAATGTTTCGACGGCTTCTTTGACTTCGAGAGCATTTCCGATCGCATAACCGAGCGGCTGGTTCATATCCGAAATTACGGCCATCGTTTGACGACCGATTTTATTTCCGATTTGCACCATTTCTCCCGCCAGTTCACGAGCCATATCGAGGTCTTTCATGAACGCGCCTGTTCCGACTTTTACATCCAGAACAATTGCATCCGATCCCGCCGCAATCTTCTTGCTCATGATCGAGCTTGCGATCAACGGAATAGAACTGACCGTTGCCGTGACATCGCGCAGACTGTAAATCTTCTTGTCTGCAGGAGTGATATTGCCGGATTGTCCGATCACCGCAATTTTGTTCGTATTCACAAGATCGAAGAATTCTTTGTCTGTAATTTCAATATGGAAACCAGGAACGGACTCTAGCTTATCAAGTGTTCCGCCCGTATGACCCAATCCACGGCCCGACATTTTAGCTACCGGGATACCAAGTGCAGCGACAAGTGGCGCGAGCACGAGTGTTGTCGTATCGCCAACTCCGCCTGTAGAGTGTTTATCCACCTTCACGCCTTCAATAGCAGACAAATCGACTTGATCGCCTGACTCTACCATCGCCATTGTGAACTGCGCAGTTTCTTCCAACGTCATCCCCTGGAAATATACCGCCATTTGAAACGCCGACATTTGGTAATCTGGAATTGATCCGTCCGTATATCCATTGATGACAAATGAAATTTCTTCATTTGTTAACACATGACCATCTCGTTTTTTCTCAATCATATCTACCATACGCATAGCATCCACCACTCCTGTTTTTAAATTTATGTTTCATTTCTATTATAGAAATAGGCCAATGACAGTCGCTGAAAGGACTGAAGCCAATGTTGAACCCAAAAGTAATTTCAAACCGTTTCTTGCCACTTCGTCTCCTTGTTTTGAACTCAACGCCTTGACAGCTCCTGTAATAATCCCAATGGAACTGAAATTCGCAAAACTAACAAGGAACACCGATATCATACCTACTGCTTTCGTTGATAGGCCTGCCGAAATTTCCTTAAAACTCAACATCGCCACAAATTCGTTTGTGACAAGTTTGGTTGCCATGATGCTGCCGGCTTGTACACTGTCTGCCCAAGGCACGCCCATTACAAAGGCAATTGGCGCAAAGATATACCCCAAGATAGTCTGGAAGGAAACGTTGAACATCATTTCAAAGAGATAATCGATTCCGTTCATCAACGCGATGAAACCGATCAGCATGGCAGCTACAATAACCGCGACTTTAAAACCATCCATAATACTTTCGCTGATCATCTGGAAGAATGACAACTTCTTCTTCGACTCGATCGTTAGCGTATCTTCTTCCTCCGATAATTCATAAGGGTTGATGATACTTGCGACAATCAGTGCCGACATAATATTGAGCGCAATCGCCACTACGACAAACTGCGGTTCGATGATTTCCATATATGCACCAACGATGGCAACACTGACTGCACTCATCGCGGAAGTACAAAACGTATACAAACGTCTTTTTGAAATATCATCCATTTGGTCCTTGATAGTTAAGAACACTTCGGACTGCCCGAGAACCGCAGAGGATACGGCTATGTAGTTCTCCATTTTCCCCATGCCATTCAACTTACTTAGAACGATTCCTACATATTTAATGATGAACGGTAAGATCTTGAATTGATTCAATATACCGATCAACACGGAAATGAACACGATTGGCAATAAAACGTTCAAGAAGAATACGTATTCTCCTTCATTTTCCAATCCGCCAAACACGAAGTTGACTCCCGTTACCCCAAGATCAACTAGCTTCGAGAATAAAGCTGAAACAAAGCCAATGGAGACTACGCCCACTTTTGTATTTAACAAAATAAATGTCAAGACAAGCTGGGTTATCAGCATGATCACAATCGGTTTATAGCGAATTTTCCTGCGGTCTACACTGACAATCAAGCCCACGATTAACACGAGCAACAATCCAGTTATATAAAATACAAAGTTCATCATATTTCCTCCCTTGCATGTTGGTTACGCTTACACTTTGCTTCTTGCACACCATTTTCCTTAGGATACCATTGCGACCTGACTTTATGTATAGTATATCACAGACTTTGAGCAGATGTGCAACGCAAGTGAAACATTGTTCATTCCGAATAAAAAAAAGAATCACACTTTTAAATAAGTGGATTCTCCTAGTTTACTATTGGTGGAGCAACAAAGCCTGTGCTGTGTACTGGTCGGTTATGAAGATGTTCGCATAACCACCCTGAAGCGCTCCGTGAATGGCTTCTACTTTGCGGTTTCCGCCAGCCACAAGAATAGACTTTTCTTTTTGCTTCAACTCTTCCAGCCGGATCCCAATCGTCCGGTCACTGACGGTGGTCTCGCAAACTTCGCCTGTACGTTTGAAAAAGCGTGAACAAATATCGCCAATCGCTTCTTCTTGGAGTTGCTGTTCTTCTTCAGTAGTCAAATAACCAAGACGGAATAGTAGCGATTCGCTATCGACCGCACCTACCGTAAACATGGCGATATTCGCCTGTCGTCCAAGTTCAATGAGACGGTGCATATAGCGGTCCGATTCAATCACCTCTTTGACTTCAGGCGTATCGACCAGAACAGGGAGTGGCAAGTAACGCGGAACAGTATGGAAGGCTTCCGCAAATTTATAAACCGTTTCAGAATCGTATGTATTAACATCCGACAGGCCAATACCGCCTTTTAGCTGGATGACCTCGACTCCTTTTACATCTTTTTGCTTCAACGCGTTGGCTACCCGATACATCGTCCGCCCCCACGTCACGCCAAGGATATCTCCGTCTTTTATAGTTCGATGCAAATAATCCGCCGCTTCCGTGCTGATGGCTTGAATCACATCTCCCTCGTCTTCTACTGCCGAGTACGCAATATTCACTTCTTCGATTTGATATTTGTGCTGCAAAGATTTCGCCAATTGATTATTATCATGAAAAGGATCGATAATGTCGATTTTCACATAGCCATTCTTTTTCGCTTGTTGCAGAAGCCTCGAAACGGTCGGCCTCGAAACGCCTAGTTTTTTTGAAATGGCGAGCTGAGTATAATCAAATTGATAGTAAAGTTTGGCTGCCTCTATAATTAGTTGCTTTTTATCAATCTCCAATGCGAGTCCCCCTTATATTACGACCTAATCATGAGTACGAAACTGCTTAACTAGGCCGAGTATATCACAGTCGTAAATCAGCGGAAAGTCGCTCTCACATTTCTTCCTCGCGAGGCGATTTTTTTACTCCCAGAAGATCAGCTCGTATTTTCTTATATCCTTTGACAATATCCAAAATACTTATGAAAAACACAATCCATAGAAAAGGGTTCGATAAAGATAAACCAACTTGTGAAATACCGCCCATTAGAGTAAAGATTATAATTAATGAAAAGAAATACGTAAGTAATATAACTTGCCACAAAGGATTAAATCTTGAGACATCCTCTTTTTGAGGTCGATTCATAAAAAGGCTAATAACAGTAATCAATAGTATGAGTCCAATAAGTATTGATTTGGGTATATTTATAAAAGGAATCAACTTGGGAAAGAAATCATAAATCAGTAATAATGTAAGTGCTGCTAGTGCTATAATGCCCCAAAAATAACGTTTCACTTTACATCACCTCTTCAAACATATTAAATTTCTCACTATACACAATTAGAGAAATAGATGTTTACTCTGCATTCATCTCTTGCATTATTAAACAACTTACGGATAAAATCCATAATTAGTATTATTATACAGTTTTAAATTAGAATATACACCTCGTTCTTAAAACGTAAAAATTATAGGATCAAACAGCAAACGACGACAGTAAAGACCATGATGAACTTCAGCATCTTTGGCAATCATATACGCACCAAATAACAAAGCCCCTCATTCATGTCCATTCACGACATAAACAAAGGGCTTACTGTTGTAAAATTCACTGTTCCTCTTCCTCATCACACGGCGGCTTCCTAACAATCGTCTTTCCACTTGAATACAACCCACTTGCCGACAACCCCATAATAATCCCTCCGAGTATCCCAGACTTCCAATCATGGGGAAACAAGTAGAAGATTCCGCCACCGATGCCTAATAGTAAAGAAAAAATCGGAATCAGTTTCTTCGGCAATCCGTACATCTTTAAAATTTCCGTTAACCCGATAATAACGGGGATCAATACAATATCTGAAACTTCCAATGCGTGTCCTCCTCTTTTTACTATTCTATTCAGACTGTATGCAAGATGAATCGGCGGTTTGCATACAGTGTAGAAGAAAGATTGCCGAAAGGAGATACGTATGGTCACTGGATTGCTCATAATTTTGGGATTAGTACTTTTATTGCCGTTTACCGTTCCGAAGATCGAACGTAATTTGGAAATGTTTTTATTCGTTATGGGATGCGCTGCGGCATTTGTCAGTGGCGTGTTGCAATGGGAGTTGTGGATGCAGGCGGTACGCGATCCCTTGCATATTACGCTTGCCGTTCTCGTAGCAGGAATTCTTTTTCGCTGGATACGTAAACCGTTTGAGAAGACTGTACTTTCAGTAAGTCGAATTCTACCATTCCGACTTTTTCTGGCATTGACTATTATGATGTTAGGGTTGATCTCAAGCGTGATTACTGCCATCATCGCAGCGCTAGTTCTCGTGGCTATTGCGTCCGTCTTGCAGATGGATCGACGTTCAGAAATCCGCTTTGTGATACTCGCATGTTACGCAATCGGCATGGGTGCTGTTCTGACGCCAATCGGCGAGCCACTTTCAACGATTGCGACGAATAAACTCAACGAGGACTTTTACTATCTAATGAACTTACTTGGTACAGATATCCTAGCTGGTGTCTTCGTCTTCGGACTGCTCGCTTTCCTCATCATTCGTCCACGCAACCGTTCGCTGTTCCGTTCTTCCGGACAAGCGGCAGAGTCGTACATAAGTATTTTCGGACGCAGTGTGAAAGTATATGTATTTGTATTGGCTTTAACATTACTCGGCGCAGGATTTGAGCCGCTGATCACGCTGTACTTGCTTGACCTGCAGCCCTTGACACTGTACTGGATCAATATGATTTCAGCTGTACTTGACAATGCAACACTGGCTGCCGCGGAAATCAGTCCCGCGATGGACGAGTCAACGATCCAAGCGCTGTTGCTCGGCTTGCTGATCAGTGGTGGGATGTTGATTCCCGGAAACATCCCGAATATTATTGCAGCCGGTAAACTCAATATCCGTAGCGGGGAGTGGGCGCGAGTCGGTGTACCACTTGGCTTGCTTGCGATGGTTGTCTATTTTGTTATTTTACTTTACAGACAATGAAAGAGGCTGGGACATAACTAGCCAGAAGTGAGCCAAAAAAGGGTTCGATCATCGGTTTTTGATGATCGAACCCTTTTTGTATAGAAATCCTTGTACGACTTCTATACATTTACCTCCCTTGCAGTGTACTTTCTCAAGTTCACTGCCAATAAACCGAAGGCTAATTCATTTTTCACCTTTTCCTTTCCTCTTACGGAGAAACGAGTGAACCCTAAATTAGCCTTCAAGAATCCAAAAACTGGCTCTACGTCAAT
>NZ_PDYP01000024.1:0-28059 GCF_002743115.1 Sporosarcina sp. P17b
TTATACACATCATCACTCCTTGCACAGTTCTATTTAAGAAGTTTCCCTAAAAATTCAATAAAATAACCTCTTTAAATGGATTTGTTGAAATTTAGACGTATATTCAAGTTTACTCCCCTTCGATTTGTTATATAATAATTAATTAACTAATTCTATTTGCTTTTTATACTAATTTGCAGTATAATTGGTTAACTAATGAGAGGTGAAAGATATTGAAAAGAGTAAAACGAAAAGTTATAGCGTATATTACAAAAGGCGAAGGCAGACACCGCAAATTGCTTGTTTATGAGCAAAAGGATCAGCCTGAAGCAGGTCTACAAGTTCCTGGAGGTACGATTGAACGCAACGAACTACTATTGGATGCATTATATAGAGAAATCGAAGAAGAATCCGGTATCGTGCGCGATGAACTTATACTTGAAGGTAAAGTTAAATCCTCTAAATTTTTCCCAGAAGACAAAAATGTAATCTACGAACGTACAATTTTCCATTTTAATTATGTAGGCGAATCAAAGAACGAATGGGAATACATCGTAGAAGGTGAAGGTAAAGACGCAGGTCAATTATTCAGCTATCGTTGGATGCCGTTGCAAGAAGTGCCAAAGTTAGCTGCTAAACAAGGAGAAGCGATTGAATACATCTGATATCGACCTGATAAGATGCGTATTGCATCGGGCTCACCCAATTAATTTTGCACAATAAAAGACTATTCCAACCGAACCTTAGAAATTCGACTGGAATAGTCTTTTTGCTTGTCTTTTATTTGATTTGCTTTACTTGGTCTTGTGGACGCAACTTCTGGAGGGGAACAAACATTTCGACATGTTGATATAAGTTCTGGAAAGTGGCGGGCAATACGCCACCATATTCTCCATCTAAATTTAACAACACTTCATCTTTTGAAGTCACTACAATCTTTTCTGCTTTCGCAGAAACGACTAAAGGATCATCCAAATGTTCTCCTCGAGAAGCCAATGTTACCACGCGAATAAACTCTGCGATATTACATTTCTTTAAAATCAGTAAAGTAAAGTACCCATCGTTAATACTGGAGTTAGGAGCCAGTTTTTCAAATCCACCCACTGAATTAGTCAATCCGATCAAGAACATCATTGCTTCCTCATCAAAGACATTTCCATCATATTCAATACGAAGATGACTGGAATGTATCGAAGGCAGCATTTCAATTCCTTTTAAATAATACGCTAATTGACCAATGACTGTTTTCAATCGGCTTGGAACTTCATATGTTAGTTCTGTCATACGACCGCCACCAGCGATATTAATGAAATAGCGATCATTCATCATACCCACATCGACTGGAATAGAATCCCCTTGGCAAATGATATCTACCGCATCGTCAATTTCTCTAGGAATACGCAACGCCCTTGCAAAATCATTAGTTGTCCCCATTGGAATCAAACCAATTTTCGGACGTTTTTCAAAGTGTCCAACACCTTCAATTACTTCATTGAGCGTTCCATCGCCACCTGCAGCAATAATAACATCGAATCCTCTGCGAACCGCATCTTGTGCAGCGGCCGTAGCATCGCCTTCACAAGTCGTAGCGTGAGCGGATGTTTCATAACCCGCATTCTCCAATTTCTCGAGGACTTCTGCTAAATGTTTACGGAAGACTTCTCTTCCGGCAGTAGGATTATAAATAATACGTGCACGTTTCATACACTTTCCCCTCGATCCTTTCGTGTCTGAAAGAAATCAGACCTTTACCATCTTCACACAGTGTCTTGCATGACGTTACTTAGACGATTGTAAAACAGGTAGCCAAGTCGAACGGATATCACCATAAACGGCAAGCCAATTTTCAGGTTTGGATGTATATTCAGACATCAATTTCGAATAAAAGACTTTTTGCTTCTCTTCAAAATCCGGTGCTTCCTTGGCCGGTAACTCTGCACGACCATCCATCACATACTTTTGAAGAATTGGTGCACGTGGCCCCCACTTCCCAACTACTTCACCAGCAGGATTCAGTAATAGATACATGGGAATGGAACGTCCGCCATTCGTCAAATAACGGTCAATTAGCTCTGGATTTTCATCCCGCAACACAGTACGTACATATATATTGGCAGCTTCCGCTATTTTACGGAGGATCGGATTATTCAACATGGCATCACCACACCAGTCTTCAGTAATGACTAATACATGGGGCTGCTTTTCTTTCAACAACTCAATAAATTCGTCATCCTGAGGCACTTCAAATTCATTATAGATCAAAAAACTGTTTTCCTTATGTGTTTCCATTTTGTCCATATATGTTTGAAGTGAAACAGCTTCTTCGAAATATTGTTGTTCTGTTTTCAATACAATCCCCTCCTGTTTTACTGTATAAGTTAACATGGAAAAACGTCCAGGATCAGACTGTATTGACCTCTCCTGGCACGTTTTTTGATTGATAGATTAGCGTTTCTTGATCTCTTCCATCAATAATTTATTAACAAGTGGTGGATTAGCTTGTCCTTTTGTTGCTTTCATGACTTGTCCAACTAAGAAGCCAACAGCACGATCCTTACCGTTTTTAAAGTCTTCAATTGACTGTTCATTGTTATCCAAGATTTCAGTAATGATTGTACGCAATGTACCTTCATCAGAGATTTGAACAAGTCCTTTTTCTTTGACGATATCAGCAGGATTTCCGCCTTTTTTCGCAAGATCAGTAAATACTTTTTTCGCGATTTTAGAAGAAATAGTACCATCTGTTATCAATTTCACAAGTTGCGCCAAGTTTTCAGGTGTTAGTGGCGTATCATGCAACTCTTTGGATTCTGCGTTCAGATAAGCCGATACGTCACCCATCAACCAGTTGGAAGCTAACTTTGGTTCTGCTCCAGCTTTTACCGTTGCATCAAAGAAATCTGACATTTCTTTTGTTAACGTTAATACGTGCGCATCGTACTCAGGAAGATCCATTTCGGATACATAACGCTCTTTACGTGCATCTGGCAATTCAGGAATTTCCTTACGAACACGGTCAATCCATTCTTGTTCGATATGGACTTCAGGCAAGTCTGGGTCATTGATAAAGCGATAATCATTGGCACTGCCTTTAATTCGCATCAACACAGTGTCACCAGTTGTTTCGTCGTAACGACGAGTTTCTTGCTGAATAGTACCGCCAGACAATAGAATTTTTTCTTGACGCGCTACTTCATTTGCAATACCGCGGCGAATAAAGTTAAACGAGTTCAAGTTTTTCAATTCTGTTTTCGTTCCAAATTTCTCCTGACCGAATGGGCGCAATGAAATATTGGCATCACAACGAAGTGATCCTTCTTCCATACGTACATCAGAAACACCTGTATATTGAATGATTGCTTTTAGTTTTTCCAGAAATGCATATGCTTCCTCTGGAGAACGCACATCTGCTTCTGTAACGATTTCAATTAATGGTGTTCCTTGACGGTTCAAATCCACTAATGAATGTCCATTTTCTGTATGCGTCAGTTTTCCCGCATCTTCTTCTAAATGTACACGTTCAATGCGGATTTTCTTCTTCTTGCCGTCTACTTCAATTTCAATCCAACCATTTGCTCCTACAGGACGCTTATCTTGAGAGATTTGGTATGCTTTTGGATTATCTGGATAGAAGTAGTGCTTGCGGTCAAAGTTCATGATTGGCGCTACGTCACAGTTCAGTGCCATGGACGCCTTCATTCCAAATTCAACAGCTTTTTTATTTAACGTAGGTAAAACACCTGGATATGCGATGTCTGTTACGTGAATGTTTTTATTTGGCTCCGCACCAAAATGAGCGGGTGCTGGAGACATGATTTTAGTATCTGTTTTAAGCTCTACGTGGATTTCTAATCCGACAATTGTTTCGAAGTTCATAATTATTTCCCCTCCTGAATCGATGGAGTACGCTTGTGGAAATCAGTAGCTTGCTCATAGGCATGAGCGACTTTATATAATGTTTCCTCATCAAAGTGTTTACCCATGATTTGCATTCCAACCGGTAGTTCGTTGACGAAACCACATGGTACGGATAGCGCTGGGCGGCCTGTAAGATTCGCTGGTACAGCCAAGACATCATTTGCATAATGAACGAGCTGATCTCCACCTGTTTCGCCAAGCTTAAATGCTGTTGTAGCAGCAGTTGGTCCAATGACTACATCATACTTTTCAAATACAGAATCAAAGTCTTGTGCAATCAAAGTACGAGTCTTTTGTGCGCGTACATACAGTTCTTCATGATGATCCGCACTCATAGCATACGTACCGAAAATAATACGTTTTTTCACTTCATCGCCAAATCCTTCTTGACGGGTACGGAAATATGCTTGCTCAAGGTTTTCAGCATTTTCTGTATGATAGCCATAACGCAATCCATCAAAACGTGAAAGATTGGATTGAGCTTCTGAAGAAGAAATTACATAATACGTAGTTGGCGCATATTGAATATGTGGCAATTCTACCTCTTCACAAATCGCTCCAAGGGATTCCAATACAGTAATTGCTTCTTTTACTGCTGCAGCAATTTCTGCATCGACACCTTCACCTAGATAAGGTTTTGGAACTGCAACTTTCAGACCTTTAATATCGCCTGTTAGAGCTGCCGTGAAATCAGGAACCGCCTTTGCAGATGACGAACTATCATTGTCATCTTCACCTGCGATTACGCTAAGCAATAATGCGTTATCTTCTACAGTGCGTGACAATGTACCGATTTGATCAAGTGAAGAAGCGAACGCTGTTAAACCAAAACGTGAAATACGACCGTATGTAGGTTTCATTCCAACAATTCCACAGAATGCAGCTGGTTGACGAACTGAACCGCCAGTATCTGAACCAAGGGAAAGTGGGACTTCTCCTGCTGCGACTGCTGCTGCGGAACCACCTGATGAGCCACCTGGTACATAGTCTGTATTCCAAGGATTTAATGTATTACCAAAAAAGGATGTTTCAGTTGTGGAACCCATTGCAAATTCATCCATATTAAGTTTACCCATGTTGACAGCGCCTGCAGCTTCCAATTTATCAATAGCTGTAGCATTATAAACAGGTACGAAATCTTCCAACATTTTACTTGCACATGTTGTCGTCATATCTTTTGTTACAATATTATCCTTAATACCAATCGGAACTCCGAAAAGACGTCCGCGTGTACTAGCATCTTCTTGATCAAGTTGTTCTGCACGCTTCGTTGCCTCTTCTTTTGCAACATGAATGAAAGCATGAATTTTCTCTTCGTGCTGTTCAATTGTTTGTAATGTTGCTTCTGTTACTTCTTTAGCAGTAACTTCCCCTTTTTGTAAAAGAGCTTGAAGTTCTGTTGCTGTTTTACTAGTTAACGTCATCACTTTTCCTCCTACTATCATTGTGCCATGAATGGTATTCTATACTGCGAATTCGATTACAGAATATCCGGAACCTTGATAAGTCCGTCTTCCTGATCTTCAGCACTGGCTAGCATTACTTCACGGTCCAAGATATCTTTTGGCACATCTTCACGTAGGACGTTGATCATAGCAACCGGGTGCGTCATTGGTTTTACACCTGTAACATCCACTTCTTTTAAATTGCTTACACTTTCAATCAAATCTGCTATCTTTGCAGAGAAATTTTCTTTGTCTTCCTCGGAGAGGCCAATACGGACGAAATCCGCAAAATACTTGACGTCTTCTTTCGAAAATGTTGTCATACATCGTTCCTCCTCATTTTGCAATCGTACAATTAATCATACCATTTAATCAGTTTCTTGGAAAGTTCATGTTACTACCTGAATTTTATTAATAACCGTAGACATGCACGAACGGTTCTTCCCTATCTTGATCATGTACAATCAACACTTCTGGCCCATTCACTGAAGTAACACTTATTTCAATCGGCACACCTTTAAAATGCGTTTTTACTAATGATGTGAGGTATTGTGAAAATCCGATTAGTTCCGTTTTACCGAAGAATTGTATAGGAATTTCCACCGTTAATGAATTGAGCTTTTGGTCTTTATAAAAAGCAGTTCCGATGACATTCACAAAGCTCGGGAAGTAATCATCAATATCTTGTTTAAAGTTTTTGAATGTAGTATTTAGATCACGATAATTTCCTGTTGAAGAAGATGCAGGGAGTAATACATACTGCTCGTCCACTTCTTTCCAACCCGTAAATTCGTTTTTGCCTTTTGCGGCAAATGATGTAGCAAAATACGTGCCCGGCACAATATCATTGCGGCTTTCTTGTTTAAATAGTCCTACCGCTATAGGAACATCCGCAAGCTCCGGTTTACTGCGTAATCGACTCAAGATAATATCCGCCATCTTCTTGCCCTTTTCTTCTATCGTTTTGTCATCGATCGAGCGTTCATTACCTTCACGCGGATAGTAAATTGAATTCATCGCAAGACCTATCGATATTCCAGCCAATTTCACTTTTTTATCATCTGTCATCTGTAGATAATTTTGTTCGACAATGTGTGCCAGATAAATTGGTGCTTCTTCTGCTATTTGGGCAGGGGACATACCTTCCGTAATTGCTGGATTGAGACCTGCTTCAAAATTAGATTTTCTAGAAATCCATTGCTTCGCCGTATCACGATCTATATATTGACCTTCCTGAAAGAAATAATCTTTCGGGTCGTAATACAATGAAGATAGACGTAATAAACCTTCTTCAGTTTCCTGAATATCATACTTCGTATTCAAGTTGTTGACGACCAATCCTCTGCTCGCACTCTTTTTAAATGGAACAGGCGTCCTGTAATACTCTTTCTTGATCTGCGCATCAGGAATGAGCACCATTTCCTGCTCACTTTCTTCTGTTTCTTGCACTGCTTTTTCCTGATCATCGCCCGGTGCCGGTACACATCCTGTCAACAAAGCTGCTGACAGAATGCCCGTCGCGAACCACTTAGTCGTTCTTCTCATTCATATCCACTCCAAGGGCATCAAGCATAGCTTGTTCATCCCAAATTTCAATCTCTAATTCTTGTGCTTTCGTCAACTTGGAGCCCGCATCCTCGCCTGCAATAACTAGATCCGTTTTCTTACTGACACTGCCACTGACGGATCCACCAAGCGATTCAATCTGTTCTTTTGCTTCTCCGCGCGTTAATTCAGTAAGCTTTCCTGTCAGTACAATCGTTTTCCCAGCGAAAGGTCCAGTAGTCGGCAACTCTTCGCGTGTAACACCTTTATAAACAGTATTTACACCGTAGGAACGCAACTTATTCATGACTTCTTGAACTTCTTCCGTACTGAAGTACGTTGTCACAGAATCAGCTACGATCGCACCAATCTCAAAGATATTCAAAAGTTCTTCTTCAGTAGCCTGTTCTAAAGCATCGAGTGTACGATATTGTTCCGCTAAGATTCTAGCAACTTTTTCACCGACGTGACGAATGCCCAAACCAAACAGTAATTTCTCTAACGAATTTTCTTTGGATTGTTCTATAGCCGTTAAAATATTTGTAGCAGATTTCTCTCCTATTCGCTCTAATCCTAGTAAAGCTTCCTTCGTTAACGTATATAGATCAGATACATCTTGCACAAGATTCGCTGTGTACAATTGCTCGATTAGTTTTTCACCGACTCCATCTATATTCATTGCTCTTCTTGAAACGAAATGGATTAATGCTTCTTTCATCTGCGCAGGACACTTAGGATTCACACAACGAAGTGCAACTTCCCCTTCAATCCTCACAAGTTCTGAATCGCATACAGGACAGTTGTCGGGCATATGGAATGGCTCTTCTTCACCTGTTCGTTGTTCTTTCAATGCCATGACGATTTCAGGAATGATATCGCCAGCTTTGCGAAGCACTACATGATCACCAATTCGGATATCTTTTTCGCGAATCAGATCTTCATTGTGCAAGGATGCACGGCCAACTGTCGTACCTGCCACCAAAACTGGCACGAGGATGGCTGTCGGTGTAACTACCCCTGTTCGACCTACACTTAGCTCTATATCGACTAGTTTAGTATGCACTTCTTCAGCGGGGAATTTATACGCTATGGCCCATTTAGGACTCTTTGCTGTATACCCTAACTGTTCCTGCGATTCAAAGTTGTCTACTTTTATGACGATACCATCAATTTCATAATCAAGATTCTGTCTATTTTCTGTCCAGTAGGCAACGTATTCCAATACTTCTTCGATCGTTGCGCAACGTTTACGTTCTTTGTTCGTCGTCAATCCTAGTTCATCGACTTTATTGAGTGCTTCTGAGTGACTGTCCAGCCCATATACTTCAGCATCTCCGCCAACTGCATAAATGAACGTAGCTAAATTTCTACTCTCAGCCACTTTTGAATCCAGTTGACGTAATGAACCCGCGGCTGCATTTCGCGGGTTAGCAAAAGGTACTTCGCCTGCTTCATCACGGTCTTCATTTAGCTTAACAAATGAATTCTTCGGCATATACGCTTCACCACGGACTTCAATCGTCAAGGACTCTTTCAATGTATGTGGTACTGAACGAATGGTCTTCAAATTGGCTGTAATATCTTCTCCAACTGCACCATCTCCACGAGTAGCTCCTTGTACAAGCCGTCCCTCTTCATATTGCAATGAAACAGCAAGACCATCAATCTTTAGTTCACATACATAGACAGCGCTCCCTGTCGCTTCCTTCACCCGTCTGTCAAAATCTCGCAAGTCTTCTTCATTGAACGCATTCGCCAAACTGAGCATCGGATGACGATGAACCACTTTACTGAACACTTCAAGTGGAGCACCACCCACTCGTTGTGTCGGTGAATCAGGATAGATCAAGTCTGGATGCGCTTCTTCAATTGCCAGCAATTCCTGCATCTTTTTATCATATTCTGAATCGGGAACGATAGGGGCATCCAGATCATAATAAGCACGCCCGTATTCATGCAGAAGTTTATTGAGCTCCGCTACCCGCTTCTCTAGTTCTAGAACATCATCCATCTATTTTCCACACTCCTAGGAACGCTTTATTCTTTTTCAATCGGTGCAAATTTAGCTAATAGTCGCTTGATACCTACTGGATTAGGGAATGCGATATCCAACTCCATGTCATCTGCGCTACCTTTAACGCTAACGACAGTTCCGATCCCCCATATTTTATGGGACGCCTTGTCACCTGGTTTCCACTGCATTTTCTCCCCGCCGCTTTCATTGTAAGCTGGGCGTTTAACTGCTGGACGTTTGGCTCTTGCTTTAGGTGCTTGAGCGAACGGTACACTCATGCCATTGCCATCTGCCAACAACTCCGTCAGTTCTTCGGAAATTTCATTAAGGAAACGGGATGGCTGATTGAAGTTCGACTTACCGAATAACATTCTATGACCCGCACACGTCAGGTAAAGGCGCTGTTCTGCACGCGTTATCGCTACGTAAGCAAGTCTTCGTTCTTCTTCCATTTCTTCTGGATCAGCGAGTGCTCGAATATGTGGGAAGATATTTTCTTCCATGCCTAATACAAAGACCACTGGATATTCCAAGCCTTTTGCTGCGTGCATCGTCATTAGGACGATTTTTTCAGTGGAAGTGTTCTCTTCTTTATCTAACGTATCGATATCAGCTACTAGCGCCAGGTCCGTCAAGAATGCAACGAGTGTCGGTTCTTCCTCTTCTTCCGCGGAACGTTTTTCAAATGCTTCTGTAACGGATAAGAATTCTTCAATATTCTCAAGCCGGCTTTCTGCTTCGATTGATTTCTCTTTTTCCAACATCTCGCGATAGCCGGACTTTTCAATGACCTCTTTTACTAATTCCGTAACAGATAGAAACTCTTGCATTTGCGTAAATCCATTAATCATTTCATGGAATTTCACGGTTTCTGTCAATGCTTTTTTAGGCAAGCCCATGAAATCAACTTCTTGTAATGAATCGAATATGGAACGGTCATTTTGAAGAGAGAATGTCGCCATTCGTTCAAATGAAGTAGCACCAATGCTTCGTTTCGGTTCATTAATGATTCTTGCTAAGGCCAAATCATCATCGTTATTAGCAATCAGACGTAAATATGCCAGCAAATCTTTAATTTCTTTTCGATCATAGAACTTTGTACCACCGACAATTGTATAGTCGAGGTTAGATTTCAATAAGTATTCCTCAATTAGACGAGACTGTGCATTCGTTCGGTACAGTATTGCAAATTGATCAAGTGTTAATCCCATTTCTTCCTTTAACTCAATGATTTGCTGGACAACAAATTGCGACTCATCTTTCTCATCGCGCGCTTTGTATATTGAAATCAATTCGCCCTCAGGATTATCTGTGCGTAATTTCTTGTCGTAGCGACTTTTATTATTGTCGATTACTTCATTGGCGGCTTGTAAAATTCTTTTAGTGGAACGGTAATTTTGCTCTAAAAGAATGACATTCGCTTCTTTATAATCTTTTTCAAAAGACAGTATGTTACCAATGTCCGCACCACGCCAACGATAAATCGACTGATCCGAGTCACCTACTACGCAGACATTGCGGAATTTTGATGCAAGCATCTTGACGAGACGATACTGCGCATTGTTTGTATCTTGGTACTCATCCACATGAATATACTGAAATTTATTTTGATAATACTCCAGCACTTCAGGAACACGCTCAAACAAAACAGTTGTCATCATAATCAAATCATCAAAGTCCATTGACTGATTCTGGCGTAACTTTTTAGTATAACGATCGTAAATATCTGCTACTGTACGCTCATGTGGGTTTTGTGGATCCGAATTTTTACGGAACTCTATTGCATCTATACACTCATTCTTCGCGTTTCCAATAATTCCGAGCATCGCCCGTGGTTCATTCTGTTTCGGGTCTAGATTAAGTTCTTTCAATACTCGTTTCATCGCGGTCATTTGGTCCGCACTGTCGAGAATAGTAAAGTTTTTGGATAACCCAATACGATCTACGTACTTCCGTAGAATCCGAACACACATCGAGTGGAATGTCGAAACCCACATACGTTCTCCAGAGCCGGCGCCTAGCAGTCCATCAATACGATCACGCATTTCACGTGCTGCTTTATTTGTAAATGTAATAGCTAATATATTCGAAGGATACACTTGCTTCTCTACAACCAAATACGCAATTCGATGTGTCAATACACGAGTCTTTCCTGAACCCGCCCCCGCCATAATAAGCAACGGACCTTCCGTTGTCTTGACTGCGCGTGCTTGCTCAGGATTCATGCCTTTTAGTAAATCATCTGATAGTTTATTCATATTCGTACCGCCTTTAGGAACATTTGTTCTAACTATATACTACTCACATAGGTAATGGAACAGATTTTACAGCATCCACTGTTTTAAGAGCCGTTTTTAGATCATCATAAACAACATTTCCCACTACAATAGTATCTGCAATGGCAGCCATTTCTTGCGCTTGTTCTGTTGAGCGTATTCCGCCACCATAAAAGAGACGCGTGTTACTGAGTAATTCTTTCGCTGATCGAACAATTTGCGGATCGCCATATTGTCCACTGTATTCTAAATAAAAGATTGGCAAGGAAAATAAATGTTCCGCCATACGTGCATATGCTTGTACGTCTTCTTCATCTGGGACACGATCGACCCCTGTTACCTTCGCGGCTGTGCAATCTGGATTTAGTATACAGTAACCTTCTGTGACCAATTCATCGAAATTCATCATATGACCGTATTCTCGCAAGGCTTCGTGATGCAAGCCGTTCATCCATTTTGAATCCGTTGTATTTAAGACAGTCGGAATGAAGTAATAATCGAAACCTGGTGTAACCGATTCAACAGTAGATACTTCTAATGCGAGTGGTACGGAAAAACGACGGAATCGTGCAAGTAAATCCAGTACGTTTTCCAGTGTAATACCGTCAGATCCACCAATGATGACTCCATCTGTCCCCGATTCTGCTACCGCCTCTAGTTGTTCATCAGTAAGGTCTTTAGCTGGATCAATTTTAAAGGCATGCCGCCATGTTTTATAGTCCATTTTTATTTCCACCTTCTTTTTTATGTTATTTTTATATAATTTTTAAAAAACCGGTGGGGTTTTATCCCTGGCCGGTTGTTTTAGTTATTTTTTGATTGGTTGTTCGGGAGTTCCGGATAAAGTCGGTCCAGCATGAGGTTGTAACCGCCAGATCCGTAATCTACACAACGGCGTATGCGGGAAATAGTAGCTGTGCTTGCGCCTGTTTCTTGTTGAATATTATCATAAGTTTTTTTAAGTCGAAGTTTATGGGCTACATCCAGTCTTTGTGCCAGTGATTGAACTTCGCTCATTGTGCAGATATCGTCAAAAAACTTGTAACATTCTTCTACATCCCTTAGTTCCAAAATTGCTTGAAACAGCTGATCTATTTGTTCACCACGGAGTTTATTTATTTGCATGTCCTCGCCCTCTCTCTATGTCGATCTTACGGAGTATAAGTGACGGAAGTAGAAGGACCTGATAATGATGGAATGATATGGATCCAAGTTTTCCCCGCCGTTAATTTAACAGGTATGCCTTGTTCCACTGGGGTTAAAAATCCATCTTTATTTTGCCATTCAATCGTTTTAGCGATCCCTTCATGAAACAGCATGGCCTGGCCGCCAGATTCTAAATCAATTGCGAGCCTTCCTTGTTGATCAACTGTTTGATGATCCATTTCCATCACGATGATGTTCGCCAGTTCTACCCGACGTTCATTTAGCTTATCCACTGTATCAATGCCGTTAACAGATCGATAATACCGATTTTCTTCTTCATTATATTGATACGTACTAATATAATTTGGATCTGAACTGTATGATACTTGAACCGCTGATGCCATATCCCCTATTTTATCACTTTCATCGGGATTTAGGAAAGAAAAGGATGGCTGTGCAGTGATCTTTTCAGAAGCATTCTTGAGACGAAATGCTTCTTCAATATGTTCCTTTGAAATATACGAGTTATGTGGAGCCCGACGATCTGCTGAACGTTCAAATAAAGTTCCATCATGATGTATACCGTTTACATGATCGACTACTTGTTCATCGAGTAATTTCTTTGCATCCGGGCTATAGCCATGAGCAATATAGAATGCATCCATACTTTCTGCTAAGTGTACAAAATAATCACGCGCGCTTCGAATAGGGCCCATTTGATCGGGAACTGTACTTTGAAACAGTGCAGCGTATCGCGTAATTTGACCTTCTGCCAAAAATTCATATATTTGATCAGCGTCCGCAAGACCCGACTGCGGGCGTGCAGCAGGAATATTACTAATTGTCGCCAAGACAGGGCGATCATCTATTGCATTCGTGATCACCTCACCTGTAAAAGGTGCTATTTCATTCTGTTTACTTATAGGTTTCTCTTGTTCATCGGGTACAGATTGGTCTTTCGAAGAACAACCCCCTAGACATAAAAAGCTAACTGCGGCTACTAAGAGTACCTTTCGTTTATTCCGTATCAATATACGTTCCTACCTTTCTATTTTAGGAATTAACAGTTCATTTTTCAATACATGGACGACGCCAACCGGTGTAATTCGAACGTGTGGTAAGTGAACGGATTGAAGGAATAATAATGTATAGACAGCATCTCCATCGGCATAGCCCCGTTCTCCTAAAGCCTTTTTCATTGCCAACTCTTCTTCTATAATAACTTCCATCGGTTGGCTGGACAATCCGCCAGCAACTGCTAGTGGTAACGTTTCAATAATCTTGCCATTTTCAGCAAGAGCCATACCTCCACCTATTCTCTTCATTTCATTGAATGCTCTCTTCATCTCTTTCCAGTCTTGTCCAATTATTAGTATATCACCCGTATTTGAATAGGAAGATGCAAAACCTTGCAGATTATTCGCGAATCCTTTCAGCAAGGTATTAACCCGCCACTTTCCGTTCTTATCTACTAACATCAAATAGCATTCATCACTAGAGATAATAGTCGGGCTTGAGAGATCCAAATCACTTTCATATACTTTCGTAATGACATCATTCACCATTTGAATCCCTAGTGAAGAAGGAAATGAGAAGTCTTCATCTGTCAGTTCATATGGCAATTCGAAAATCGGTAATGCATCCCAATCCACCGATTCGAATGTAGCAGTAGATTTACTATCACGAAGTATCCACTTCCCCTTTGACAATACATCAGTAGGCACAGGATTATGTTCATTCTCTAAAAAATTCAACGTCGCAAAACGGCCAGTTGCAATTACACTATGCAAGTCCGTAATATCGTAGTACCTCGCCACGTTATAAGATGCCATTTGATACGCATCAATCGGTGGGACTCCAGCATCAAGCGCTATCTGAATGCATTGATCCATGACACCTTCACGATAGAACGAAGGTGTAGAACCGTCTGTCGTCATCATCAAGTGATCGAAAACATCCCATTCTTTTTCTACAATGCCTTTCAATAAATCAGGTAAATCCGGACGAATGGATGAGTAACGCAATGTAGTAGCATATCCTTGTTGTAAACGTCGTTCTACTTCTTCGACGGTCATTGCTTCATGGTCACCATCTGCGCCTAGCAATTTCATACGAGCCAATGTGCGTTCCGATGCACCCGGAAAATGACCTTCCACTTTTTTTCGAAGTCGTTTGGATTTCGCTACAGACCGCATCATACTTTGATCTCCTTGCAATAATCTAGGCCAACCAGTCAGCTCCCCTGTCATCAACACATCTGGACGCTCCATCCATTGTGCAATATCTTCTGGATTGAAAAGCTCTTTTTCATTTTGCAGAACGGTCTGTGAATCGACACGTGCCCACCAATAAAAAGAGAATGGCAATTCATTCAATTGATCAATGAACGTAAATGCGCTTTGCTTATCGAGCATAGTGAAAAGAAGTAGATTGTCTGATAAAAACGTTGTAGTTCCACGTCGAGATGCGTATTCAGCAAATGTTTCAGGGTTATATAATTGGAAAGGATGGACATGCGGTTCAATATATCCAGGTACTATTTTCTTTTCTGATGCATCAACACATTCCGTTCCTTCGAGCATAGCGGGCATACGCTCTCCAACGTAGACAATGCGATCTCCCTGAATCCAGATGTTCCCTTGCACCCACTTCTTAAATATAGAATGTAAATATGTAGCATTTTCTATTACAATGTCGGGCGCTTCTTGTCCATTAATAATTGCTAGTTGTGACTGTATTTCTTTCGCACTCCACACGTTGCTCACCATCCCTTTAAAATGTTTGTAGTATTCTAGCTGTTGCTTTATAGTACCATAGCCATCCTGCCAGGAATAGATAGGACAGGATAAGGTTGTCCACAATCCCTTTTATGTTAATCCACAGAGAAATGCATACTTACACACATTACCAACAACTTACTCACAGCTTTTCCACTTTTAAATAACAGTTCGTGTGAAATTCTGTGGATAACTAGTTATTGTTAACATATCAATCTCTTGCATCGAGAAATGGCAACACTTTTTTCGGATGATCCTTTACTCTTTTATATAAAAAAGACTGTCTTGGAAGTAATACACTACTCCAAGACAGTCCGTTTTCATTACTTATTCAAATGTACGCCATCCGATATCCGTTCGGTGGAAGAATCCATCCCATTGTTGATCTGCAAGACCGTTATAAACTTTTTCCTGAGCTTCCTTTAACGTAGCCGCTTTTGCGGCTACTAGAAGAACACGTCCGCCATTTCCAACAAAGTGGTCGCCTTCTAGCTTAGTTCCTGCGTGGAAAACGTCCAGTCCTTTGTCAGTCAGTATTTCAAGGTTAGGAAGTGTACGACCATTCACTACATCAGAAGGATATCCTTCTGACGCAATGACAACGCCTAACATGGCTTCTTCATGCCACTCAAGATCAAATGATTCTCCAGCCATGAGAGCTTCCATGAATTTACCAAAGTCCGATTTCATGCGCGGCAAGACGACTTGTGTTTCTGGATCGCCAAAGCGGGCATTGAATTCAATAACTTTTGGACCTTGCTCAGTAAGTATTAAACCTGCATAAAGGATTCCTGTAAAAGGAATTCCTTCTTCTGTCATGGCATCGACAGTAGGTACGACTACGCGATCATACGCTTCTTGTACAATTGCATCTGAAATTTGTGGAACTGGAGAATAGGCCCCCATTCCGCCTGTATTCGGACCACGATCTCCGTCATACGCTCGTTTATGATCTTGCGCAATGACCATTGGATAGATTTGTCCGTCATGGACGAACGACATATAAGAGAACTCTTCACCATCGAGGAATTCTTCGACCACTACACGTGAAGACGATTCACCAAACTTTTGATTACCAATCATATCGTCTACTGCATCCAGTGCTTCTTGTAACTCCATTGCGACGATTACGCCTTTTCCGGCTGCCAATCCGTCTGCCTTCACGACAATAGGAGCACCTTGCTCACGAATGAATGTCTTTGCTTCTTCGGCATCCGTAAATGTTCCATAGGCCGCTGTCGGAATATCATACTTGTCCATGATCTCCTTAGCGAATGATTTACTGCCTTCGATGCGGGCTGCTGCTTTTGTCGGACCGAATACTGTTAGACCTTTATCAAGGAAGTAATCAGCAATTCCCTCTGCTAGCGGCTGTTCAGGACCAACAAACGTCAATGTAACACGCTTTTCAATTGCAAAGTTTGCCAGAGCTTCAAAGTCTGTCGCTGCAATCTGCACACATGTTGCATCTCCTTGCATACCGTCGTTACCAGGCGCTACAAATACTTCTGATACAGAAGGCGCTTGGTTGAACTGTTTGGCAATCGCATGTTCACGACCACCGCTCCCAATTACAAGAACTCTCATGTTCATCTACTCCCTGTACTCTTAGTGTTTGAAATGACGTACGCCTGTAAATACCATTGTAATACCGTATTCATTGGCTTTTTTAATAGAATCTGCATCTTTTACCGAACCACCTGGTTGGATGATTGCCGTAATGCCTGCTTTTGCTGCTGCTTCGACTGTATCATCCATAGGGAAGAATGCGTCAGAGGCAAGAGCTGCTCCCTTTGCACGTTCGCCCGCTTGTGTTAATGCGATTTTCGCAGCACCTACACGATTCATTTGGCCAGCACCAACACCGATTGTCATATGCTCATCTGTTACAACGATTGCATTGGACTTCACATGCTTCACAACTGCCCATCCTAGTTTCATCGCATTCCACTCTGCTTCAGTCGGCTCACGGTCTGTCGCTACTTTAATATCCGCTTCTGCAAAACCATGCGCGTCAGGCTGTTGCATCAACAAGCCACCTTCGACAGATACGGTATTCCACTGATCTTTTTTCTGCTGTTCGAATGAAATCGTCAACAAGCGGATATTTTTCTTTTTCGTTAATGTCTCAAGTGCCTCTTCCGTAAATGAAGGGGCAATAATGATTTCAAGGAAAATATCAGCAAGCTGTACTGCCGTTTCTTGATCCACTTCTTTATTTAACGCGATGATTCCACCAAAAATAGATGTTGAATCTGCTTCATAGGCTTTTTTGAATGCGTCAGCAATCGTCTCGCCTGTACCTACACCACAAGGGTTCATATGCTTAACTGCAACTGCTGCAGGTTCAGTAAATTCCTTGATGATTTGGATTGCTGCGTTGGCATCTTGAATATTATTATAAGAAAGTTCTTTTCCATGAAGCTGTTGTGCATAGGCGATCGAGAAATCAGATCCAAGTGGGCGACTATAGAATGCCGCTTGCTGATGAGGATTTTCTCCATAACGCAATGGCTGCTTCAACTCGTATGTATACGTTACTTGTTCAGGGAATTGCTCGCCTGCAAGATCTGTTAAGTATCCTGAAATCAATGAATCATAAGCCGCTGTATGACGGAATACTTTAGCTGCCAAGCGACGGCGTGTTTCCAAAGTCGTCTTGCCATCTGCTTTTAGTTCATCAAGTACTGCTTCATAATCCGCTGCATCGACGATCACTGTTACGTATGCGTGGTTCTTTGCAGATGCGCGCAACATCGCAGGTCCACCAATATCGATATTTTCAATCGCATCTTCAGCTGATACATCTGGTTTTGAAATCGTTTCTTTGAATGGATATAAATTCACACATACTACATCAATTGGCTGGATGCCATGCTCTTCCATTTGTGCCTGATGTCCAGGATCATCTTGTTTCGCAAGTAGTCCACCGTGAATCATCGGGTTCAATGTTTTCACGCGTCCTTCCATGATTTCAGGGAATCCCGTTACTTCGTCTACTGCTGTTACGGCAACACCATTATCTTTTAAGTGCTTCATCGTACCACCAGTAGATAATAATTCATATCCTAATTGTTCGAGTTCTTTCGCAAATTCTAGTACACCACTTTTATCCGATACGCTCAACAATGCGCGTTTTTTCAAAGGAATTCCCTCCAGTTTATAAAAAAAGCCTGTCATCACAACAGGCTGATCATTTATTAAATACGTTCTGTAAAGTTGCTGTATATAATTCGTGTTCCACGGAATGGATAGCCAAAGCAGTCTGCTCGACATCCCCATCCACAACGTTAACTGCTCGCTGCGCTAAAATGGGACCTGTATCCATCCCTTCATCTACGAGGTGTACCGTGACGCCAGTTACTTTAACGCCGGCAGCAACCGCTTGTCCAATCGCATCTTTACCTGGAAACGAAGGCAATAATGACGGGTGGATATTGATGATGTGTTCAGGGTATGCTTCCAATAAAACAGGACCAATCAAGCGCATGTAACCCGCTAATATCAACCACTCTACTTGCGCTTCTTGCAATGCATCAAGTACCGCTTGCTCGTACGCCTGCTTCGTTTGAAAGTCTCGAGGACGAAATGCCGCAATAGAAATACCTGCTTCTTTTGCCCGTTCATTAACGAAAGCATCAGGTTTATCTGTCACCATCAAAACGATTTCAGCCGGAATACGCCCCGCTTTACAAGCTTCTGCCAAAGCGGCAAAGTTACTGCCACTCCCTGAAGCAAATATTGCGATCTTTACTTTCTTCATTATGACAATGTCCCGTCATGTTCACCGTTAAACGTTACGCCTTCTTGCTTCGTAACACGTCCGATTACATACGCCTCTTCGCCATGTGTTTTAGCGATGCCAATTGC
Source organism: Sporosarcina sp. P17b (assembly GCF_002743115.1). NCBI lineage: Bacteria > Bacillati > Bacillota > Bacilli > Caryophanales > Caryophanaceae > Sporosarcina > Sporosarcina sp. P17b. The sequence goes on from NZ_PDYP01000024.1 coordinate 18,971, forward strand.
TTTTTCAGCTTCTGCTTCAGGAAGTGCGACGACGAACCCGATACCCATGTTGAAGACACTATATAGATCACGATCCGTCAATTCACCTTTTTCTTTCAGCATCTGGAATACAGGAAGTACCGGCCAAGCACCCAAATCTACCTCTACTCCAAAACCTTCAGAGAACATACGAGGAAGGTTTTCAAAGAATCCGCCGCCCGTAATATGACCCATCGAGTGCACATCAAGCTGCTGGTGCATCTCAAGTACCGGCTTTGCATAGATCTTAGTCGGCTTTAACAATGCATCAGCTACTGTACCAAGACTTTCATAGCCTTCAATCGTACCATTAATATCTGCACCTAATTGTTCAAATACAATATGGCGCACTAAAGAGTAACCGTTCGAATGGATACCACTTGATGCGATTCCAACGAGTACGTCACCTTCTTGTACACGCTCGCCTGTAACCAACTTGCTCTTTTCACAAGCTCCTACTGCGAAGCCAGCCAAATCGTATTCATCTTCTTCATAGAGACCTGGCATTTCAGCCGTTTCCCCACCAATCAATGCCGCGCCGGATTGCACGCAGCCGTCCGCTACACCTTTAACAATTGCTTCTACTTTTTCTGGAACTGCCTTACCTAGTGCTACATAATCAAGGAAATACAAAGGCTCTGCACCTTGTGCGACGATATCATTCACACACATTGCAACACAGTCAATCCCAATCGTGTCATGACGGTCCGCCATGAAAGCCAATTTCAACTTTGTGCCAACACCGTCTGTACCAGAAATGAGTACCGGTTCTTTATATTCTAGCGCAGATAGATCGAACATTCCGCCGAACCCACCAAATGCACCCGCTACCCCTTTACGAGATGTTCGTGCTACGTGAGACTTCATGCGTTCAACTGACTCATAGCCAGCTTCAATATTAACTCCCGCTTTTTCATATGCCTTCGACATGGAAAGGCCTCCTATCGTACGATTTCTTTTTCATGCGGCATGGCCGTGTCCGAATAAATATCTGTTGGATATTCACCCGTGAAACAAGCTAAGCATTGTCCGCAATTTTTCATTTCAGATGATCGGCCATTGGCTTCTAGCATTCCTTCTATTGATAAGAATGATAGTGAATCTGCACCGATTTCATCACGCATTTCATCCAAAGTACGACCTGTTGCTATTAATTCTGAATCCGAACTAATATCTACTCCGTAATAACACGGAGCAATCAATGGGGGTGAAGCGATCACAACATGTATTTCTTTAGCACCCGCAGCACGAAGCATGGCGACTATACGTTTAGATGTGGTACCACGAACGATTGAATCATCGACCATTACCACTCGCTTGCCGCTAACCACTTGGTGTACAGGTGACAGCTTCATCTTTACGCCTTTTTCACGCAACGCTTGAGACGGCTGGATGAACGTTCTGCCAACATAGCGGTTTTTGATTAATCCCAACTCGTACGGAATACCGCTTTGTTCAGAGAATCCGATGGCAGCAGAAATACTGGAATCAGGAACTCCCGTGACGACATCTGCACTAATCTGTACTTCCCGAGCTAATTGCTTACCGCAACGTTTACGTGCAGCATGAATATTGATCCCATCAATATCCGAGTCAGGACGTGAGAAATAAACATATTCCATTGAACACATTGCATTATCTCCAGGTTCTGCAAATCGCTCAGATGTCAATCCGCTGTCATTAATGATCAGCAATTCACCAGGTTCAACGGAACGAACATGTTCCGCACCGATAATTTCAAAAGCACAAGTTTCCGAAGCGACTACCCACGCATCGCCTATTTTGCCAAGTGATAATGGGCGTATACCGTTCGGATCTTGGGCAACCATCATTCCTTCATCCGTCATCAAGACAAATGCGAATGCACCTTTTAGAATACTAAGGGCTTTTTTTACTCGATCCCGCTGATTCCGAGACCCACTGCTACGTTTGATCAAGTGCGCAAGAACTTCTGTGTCGGATGTACTTTGAAAGATACTTCCTTGACGCTCCAAATGTTCTTTCAAATCTGTTGCGTTGACTAGGTTACCGTTATGCGCTATAGCTAGGCTTCCCGTTGTCGAACGGAAGACAAGCGGTTGAACATTCTCTATACCACGTCCGTTTTCTGTCGTATAACGAACTTGTCCAATCGCGCCACGTCCTACGAGTGAATTCAGTTTTTCTCCAGAGAATACTTCATTAACCAAACCTTCACCTTTGACCGCGTGTAGACCGTTATCGTCTTTTACGACGATACCGGCTCCTTCTTGTCCACGGTGCTGAAGAGCATGCAAAGCGTAATAGCTCAGCTGTGCTGCATCTTCATGTCCCCAAATACCAAATACGCCGCACTCTTCGTTTAAGCCTCTGAGCTCAGCAAGCATGAAATTGCCCCTTTCCAAGCAGTCTGGAATTCTTCAACCGTCCCTTCTACTAAGACAGTTCCCTCTGCGTCTTTGATGACAATATCTTCGCCATCTGTCACGGTCCCGATTTTCACTGCATGCTGGACTTTCTCTTCAAACGCAGCTACTTGATCGGCTTGTACAGTCACTAAGAAACGTGATTGTGTCTCACTGAATAATGCAGTGATTGCTGAACCTTCCACTGTCACATCAGCACCCAACCCGTTTGAACCAAATGTTCCTTCACAAAGCGCTACAGCAAATCCACCTTCTGATAGATCATCAGCTGATTGAATTAGTCCCGCTTGAATCGCTTCAAGAAGTTGTTGCTGACGTGTAGCCTCTACATCTAAATCGATTGCTGGTGATTTACCAAAGATCTTTCCTTCGATCATTTGTTGCAATTCACTGCCACCGAATTCTGTTTCTGTTTGACCAATTACATAGATTGCATCTCCAGCTTGTTTGAAACCAGGAGTTGTTACTTGGCTCAAATCATGGACGATTCCTACCAAGCCAATTGTTGGAGTTGGATAGATCGGCACACCATTTACTTCATTGGAGAGAGATACGTTACCGCCAATAACTGGCGCATTCAGCTTACGACAAGCTTCTGAAATTCCATCTGCAGATTTTTCAAGTTGCCAGAATACTTCAGGCTTATCAGGGCTACCGAAGTTTAAGCAATCTGTCAGTGCGATTGGCTCTGCACCCGAACATACTAAGTTACGTGCAGCTTCAGCTACCGCAATTTTACCACCCGTTTCCGGATCCAAATAAATGAAACGTGAGTTACAATCTGCTGTCATCGCAATACCTTTGTTCGTTCCTCTAACACGGATCACACCTGCTGACGCTCCTGGCGCTAGTACTGTATTAGTTCTTGCACCTGTATCGAATTGGTTGTAAACCCACTCTTTTGAAGCAATCGTTGGACGTTGCAATAAGTCGAGTAATGTTTCTTTCAAGTTCGTTACTTGTGGTTCTGTATTTTCAATCGCCTGGTTTTCTCCAAACGATGCTGGTTCTTTTGATTCTTTCTGATAGCTAGGTGCATCTTCAGCCAGCAGGTCTGCTGAAACTTCAGCTGCGACTTCGCCTTTATGAAGTAGACGAAGCATTTTATCGTCTGTTACTTGACCTATTACTGCCGCAGTAATACCATACTTCGTGAATAGTGCAATAACCTCCTCTTCACGCCCCTTTTTCACAACGATCAACATACGTTCTTGAGACTCAGACAACATCATTTCATACGCTGTCATATTCTCTTCGCGCTGTGGTACAAGATCCAAGTTTAATTCCACACCATAGCCTGCTTTTGAAGCCATTTCTGCTGCAGATGATGTCAAGCCTGCTGCACCCATATCTTGAATACCGATTAACGCATCGGACTTAACTAAATCCAAACAAGCTTCCATCAATAACTTTTCAATGAACGGATCGCCTGCCTGCATGACTGGTAGTTCTTGCTCTTCTTCAATAGATAATTCCGAAGAAGACATCGTTGCTCCATGAATACCGTCACGACCTGTAGTAGCACCTGCATATATCACGGTATTGCCTACACCAGCTGCTACGCCTTTTTGAATATCTTCATGATTTAGCAAGCCGACTGCCATCGCATTGACCAATGGACGTTTCGAATAGCACTGGTCGAACTGAACTTCTCCAGCCACCGTCGGAATTCCCATTGCGTTACCGTAACTCGCAATTCCTGCAACTGCTTCTTCAAACAGGAATCTATCACGCGGTTCTGTTAAATCACCGAAACGAAGTGAATTTACTAGTGCTACGGGACGTGCGCCCATAGAGAATACGTCACGAATGATTCCGCCTGCACCTGTTGCTGCACCAATGAAAGGCTCGATTGCTGATGGAGAGTTATGGGATTCCATTTTGAACACGGCAGCTTGATTATCACCGATGTCTACAATTCCAGCACCCTCACCTGGTCCTTGTAGAACACGCGCACCTTCAGTAGGAAATCTGCGTAATACAGACTTTGAGCTTTTATAAGAACAGTGCTCTGACCACATAGCAGAAAATAATCCTGTTTCTACATAGTTCGGCGTACGACCAAGTTTTTCTACCGCACGATCATATTCTGCATCCGTCATCCCCATTTGAAGGTATAGACGATTTTCTTTAATTTGCTCTGCTGTAGGTTCGTGATTAATTGACATGCTGTTCACCCCGATTGTTCATGATTGACTGGAATAAAGCTGTTCCATCTGTTCCACCGATGATTGCTTCTACTGCACGCTCTGGAAGTGGCATCATACCAAGAACATTACCTTTTTCATTTGTAATCCCTGCGATTGCCGCTGTACTGCCATCTGTATTTTCATTCGCATATGTGAAGACGATTTGATTATTGTTTTTCAGTTCATTCACTGTCTGCTCGTCTGCATAGTAATTGCCAAATTCACTAGCTACTGGCAATGTGAGCACTTGACCTTGTGTATAGTCTTTTGTGAAAGCTGTATTATTATTTTCTACCCGTACCGATTCTTGAGCTGAACGGAATTTCAAGCTCTTATTGCGTAAAAATCCACCTGGGAGGATGCCTGCTTCTACTAAGATATGAAAACCATTACCGACTCCAAGAACTAATTTACCAGATTCAGCAAATGCTTGAAGTTGCTTGCATGCAGGTGAACTTTTCGCCAATGCACCCGGACGTAAGTAGTTGCCGTATGAAGTGCCTGTTGGCAATAGAACTGCATCGAATTGATCGAGTTGGTCAGCTTCCGTATGCCAAACGTATTCAACATCTTGCTTTACCGATTCCTCAATGGCATGGTACATATCAAGATCACAAGTAAGACCTGGGAATACTAGAACGGCGAACTTCATTTGCTGGTAACCTCCCCGATTTCGAATCGATAATCTTCAATGACTTTATTGATCAATAGATCATTACACATTTCCTTCACGCGTGTCTCAATTGTCTCTTCTGAACCATCTAACTGCAATTCGATCAATTTACCGATTCGCGCGTTTTTCACTTCTTCATAACCCATTTTCTGAAGTGCTTCTGTTGTTGCGATTCCTTGTGGATCTACAACACTTTCACGTAGTGTTACATAAATAGTTACTTTCGTCATTGTCGGTTCCTCCCAAAGTGGAAATCATAGTTTGTATTAGTTAGTTTCTTGCCAGATACCGGACTGTTCAATTTCTTGCAATGTTTTTTCAAGATCATCCGTCATAATCGTAACATGACCCATTTTACGTTTTTCTTTCACTTCTGCTTTACCGTATAAATGAATTGACCAATCAGGATAATCTGCAATACGTTCTTGAAGTGGTGCTACATGTTCTCCCAATACATTCACCATGATGGATGGTGCCCATAACTTCGGCTCACGTAATGGCCACCCACAGACTGCACGAATATGCTGATGAAATTGCGAAATATTGCATGCCTCTATTGAGTAGTGACCCGAGTTATGTGGTCGCGGTGCCAATTCATTGATAATAATCTTACCGTCAGGCAACACGAACATTTCAACTGCTAGCGTGCCTACTAACTTTAAATGGCCAGCAATTTTTTTTGCTGCTTCTTCTGCCGACTCCAGGACTGCTTGGTCAACTCGTGCAGGCACAATCGATTCGTGCAAAATGTGATGCTTATGAATATTCTCTGCAATTGGTAAACAATATGTCTCACCAGCTGGGTTTCGTTGAATAATAACGGAAATTTCTTTTTCGAACGGAACGAATGCTTCCGCTATACAAGAAGAGTGGGTAAATAAATCCTTAGCACTCTCTATCTGCTCTTTCGATTCAAGCTTGATCTGACCTTTACCATCATAGCCGCCAAAAGCCGTTTTTACGATACAAGGAAAACCAACATCGTCAATTTTCTGTACTAATTCATCATACGTTTCGGCAGTTATATAGGTTGCAACCGGTACGCCAGCTGACTGAATTTCAGCTTTTTCATTAATTCGGTTTTGCGTAATGCGAACTAATTCAGCGCCTTGTGGAACATACGCTTTCTCAGTTAGCCGTTTCAATCCTTCATAATCAATATTTTCAAATTCAAATGTAATGACATCACTGACTTTGCTTAATTCGTTCAGTGCTTCTTCATCATTATACGGAGCGACAATTTCAACATCGGCTAACTGTCCACACGGAGAATTCTCTGTTGGATCTAGTACCGCAATCTTGAATCCTGCTTCTTTTGCTGCAAGTCCCATCATCCGTCCTAGTTGTCCACCACCAATAATGCCGATCGTCTGTCCAGGTTGAATCATTTTCAATTTAATTCACCACTGCTTTCCAGCGAAATTTTCTTCATTTCATCGCGCCTTTGCTGTAGCTTATTACGTAATTCTTCATCTTGTACACAAAGTATTTGAGCCGCTAGAAGGCCCGCATTTGTAGCGCCTGCTTTGCCAATCGACACAGTTGCTACCGGAACGCCACCAGGCATTTGAACGATGGATAATAATGAGTCCATTCCATTCAAGGCTTTAGATTGCACAGGCACACCAATAACAGGAACTAGCGTTTTTGCCGCAACCATTCCTGGTAGATGGGCAGCTCCGCCTGCTCCTGCAATAATAGCGTGTAATCCTTTTTTCTCTGCTTGTTCTGCATAGTCAAACATGAAATCCGGCGTACGGTGGGCTGACACTACTTTCTTTTCATAAGGAACTCCTAGTTCATCTAAAATGTCGCATGCATGCTTCATTGTTTCCCAGTCGCTCTTACTGCCCATAATGACACCAATCTTCGGTTCCAAATCTAATCCGCTCCTTCATGCCCAACATGATTTAATAAAAATAAAAAGGTCCTTGAAAACTCCACTTTTCACATGCACAAAAAGCAGAACTTTCAAGGACCCTTACTAAACGGATATAAAACCATCTAACTCAGCCATCATCCGTGATATCCAAGAAAAATTGCTTTCCCACATAGTGTAGACATTTACGGTGTCTTGGTAGAAACGCCACAGCCAATTCTGCAGCATATACGGGGAACTCATTTACTCTTATTATATTATCAACTATTACATAATCCGTCAACTTAAAACCGAACATTATATTATATATCTTTTAAAATCATTCGCCTTTAAGTTGACATATGAATGTATACAAGACAGTTCCCTTTCAACTGACAGTTATTAGCTGTTTTTGATGCCCTGAAACTGCGTTTGTTGTCTGATGGGGATATACTCTTCCCCCACTTGTTTAAACAAAGGTTTCTCTCTTCGAGCAACAACTGTATAGCCTAAGTTTTTAATTCTGTCCAGACATTCTTCGAGTGTCTCATCTTCTTCTCTATCAAACCACATCTTCTGTTTACTCATTTAAATAATTTGCCTCGTTTCACATTCTTTACCCAGAAGCCGCCGTGTATCGATTTAGGTTCATAAGATATAATAAATGCTTTCGGATCAATCTCCGTTATGGTCTTATATAGTTTCAGTTCATATTTTCGTGGAGTCAAAATCTGCATAGTCGAACGAGCTCCACTTAAACCATTTGCTGAAGAATCCGTTACACCATAACCGAGTCTTCTTAACTCCGCAGGCATTTCTTTATTAACATCTGCTGTTATCACATTGACTGTAATATAACCGAGTGCTAATCTTTCTTCAATTTTGGAACCGATAATAACTCCTATACCATACCCCAGAGCATACGCAATTAAGTTTTGTATTTGCCCCAGATTATCCAACACCAAACCAAGCCCAATTACATACACTACTGTTTCTATCATACTCACACCAGCAGCTATATAACGATAACCTTTCAAAGTCAGGATAATTCGCATTGTCATGAAAGTTACATATACAATATTTATCGCGAAGATAATTAACACCATTACCATTGCATCACTCCCCCTTACAAGTAGAGTAATCGTATCGCGCCTAACCTTATAATTCAAGGAAAGTCTTTTGAAATGTGGTTTATATTGGATAAGAATATTAGGTTTACTTTATTGATAGGAGTTGGAAGAGAATTTTTAAGGTGGGGATTGAATAGATGGTGGTGTTTTTTGTAACTTAGTTGTTGGGATGATGGATGGGGAAGAGCACTTGGAGGGGGTCTATGAGCGGATTGCGCGCGGGATAGAGCACTTAACTGGAGTCTATGAGCGGATAACGGGTGCGATAGAGCATTTAGCTGGAGTCTATGAGCGGATAACGGGTGGGATAGAGCACTTGGTTGGAGTCTATGAGCGGATAACGGGTGCGATAGAGCACTTAGCTGGAGCCTATGAGCGGATAACGGGTGGGGTAGAGCACTCAGCTGGAGTCTATGAGCGGATAACGGGTGGGATAGAGCACTTGGCTGGAGTCTATGAGCGGATAACGGGTGCGATAGAGCACTTAGCTGGAGTCTATGAGCGGATAACGGGTGCGATAGAGCACTTAGCTGGATACTATGAGCACAACACACGATACAATAGATCTCCATCCGATTTTAGCAAGCAAAATAACGGATTCTTATTCGGTTGCACTATATACATTACATAATACACCGTTTTTAAAACACAAAAAAGCCACTCCCCATAAGGAATGGCTTCGTGCCTAGCAACGTCCTACTCTCACAGGGGGAAACCCCCAACTACCATCGGCGCTGAAGAGCTTAACTTCCGTGTTCGGTATGGGAACGGGTGTGACCTCTTCGCCATCGTTACTAGACTCTTTGAGTAAAGCTT
>NZ_PDYP01000025.1:0-22495 GCF_002743115.1 Sporosarcina sp. P17b
CCACCGCTAGTTGGCTCATGGCTGGAGGCAATCCCCCACGTGCCTGCGCGAGTCCAAAGCATGACCCTCACTACTTTCAATGAACAAGCCAATCTCGAGCAACGACCTAATCTATCTCCTAATGACTTAGCTAAGACAGAAGAATCGTACCACCCAGTCACTGGTTTTCATCTTCTATAAACCACAAACAAACTTGCTAACCCCACGTGCCTGCGCAAGTCCAAAAAGCAGACCCTCACTATCTTCAGTCCCCGATAACCAGTCGAGCCACGACCCAGACAACTCCTTAATCACCAAAGCTTTTGAAAGTAAGCCATCACACCAATCAGAACCACAAACTAGTTGATAGGCGTGGAAGGCGGCGACTCCCGATGGATCAGCTCGAAAGGAGAGACAACCAAGAGGGAGCTTGCGACCTGGTTGGCTCACCGAGAGCCCATGGGAAAGCGTCCGCCTGGAACGCCTATCAACGGTATCCACACGTCTACCAGCCGCGCTATATTCAAATCAAAAAACTTCCCCTTGCCAAACAATCAGAAAATTCGTATCATGTAAGAGAAGGAGTGTGAAGGCCTTGTTAACAGCTCTTACAAGCCAAGGGAAGCAAGTCGTGCTAACACGGCAGACATCTCTTGACAGCTTACGAGAGTGGCGTAAAACCGAAACCTTTCATTGTCCACAATGCAAAGAACAAGTACTCCTGAAAGTCGGCGACATCATCATCCCGCACTTTGCCCACCACCAACAAACCAACTGCCGAGACAGCTTCTCAGAAGGAGAATCCCCAACCCATCTACTCGGTAAAATCCAACTCTATGAACTATTTTCACATCTGCCACTACAAACGGAAATGGAACCTTATCTGCCTGATATCCAGCAACGACCCGACCTGCTAGTCACATGGCAAAATCAGCAAGTACCCATTGAATTCCAGTGCAGCACGATTCCGATTGCACTCATCCTCGAACGCAATGCAGGTTACCATTCCATGAACATGCAACCTATTTGGATCCTATTGACCCCTCCGAAAATTCAAGACTCTTCAGCATGTGTATTGACTCATCGTTTCTCTCAATTCCAACAACACTTCATCCGTCCAATTCATTCGAGTACTAAAGAAACTCTGTCGATCCTTCTGACCTATAATCCACTGAAGCAACAATTCCACTATTTAAGTCATTTCATTCATCTTCGCGGTACATCGTTTGCGCTATGTCACTCCGTCATGCGTATCAAACATCAAACCATTCCGTTTGCTATCCCTGCCGCTCCGTCGACTACAGATATAGAAGGACTGACACGTCATTATCAAACTGCACGTCGAAAGTATCTTCGGTCGGTAATTGGGTATAATCAAAGAGGTATCCATCATCGCTTTTTGCGTGCTTGTTATGAAATGCGTGTCCAGCCGATTCAATTACCTGCATGGATTGGCGTTCCTACATTCGGGCAAGAAGCATTTAGTGAGTCCGATTGCGAATGGCAACTACTACTTATTGCAGCTATCCGACAAACGATGAGGACACCCTTTCAACCGGATCGATCTCTTCTTCGTACATTCGTAAAGACATTTGAAGGAAACTCGACATTGCAGTTGGAAGCTTGCGAACACTATATGGATTTCTTAAGAGAGCAACGCATAGATATCTACAGGCTCGATAAATTCATTGGAAGAGATTTTACACTGGATGTACTTTCAGGGAGATTTCTTGCAATGCATGCGAGGAATTGAGAAAATACAATAGAGTCAAATAACGGTAAATGCTGAAGGAGGAATTGGATTGACGAATGAAAACAAAGTATTGACGCGCGATGAGGTATTTGAAGAAGAAACTTGGCGCTTGGAGGATATATTTTCTTCTGATGAAGCATGGGATAAAGAGTACCGAAAAGTCGAAGAGATGGCTAAAGAAGCTGAAAACTATAAAGGTACGCTTGGGAACGGTGCACGTCCATTATTTGAAGCGTTAACATATCGTGATAAATTAGCAGAACGTCTCCGTAGGTTATATACGTATGCTCATTTAAAAACAGATCAAGATACGACAAATAGCTTTTATCAGGCAATGGATGGTCGAATCAGAACATTGGTCGTGAAAATCTCTACAGCATTGTCTTATTTCACACCCGAGTTGCTTTCTATCGATGAAAAGCAACTGAATGAAACGATTGAGTCACATGAAGGTTTGCGAGTATATAAGCAAGAATTCAAGGAATTGAATGCAGAACGTGCTCACATCTTGTCTTCGGAACAAGAAGAATTAATTGCGCAGTTGTCTGAAGTGACAGGGAAGTCTTCTGAAACATTCAGCATGTTAAACAATGCGGATTTGACTTTCGGAATGGTCAAAGACGAAAACGGTAATGATGTTCAATTGACACATGGTCGTTATTCACAATTTCTTGAAAGTAAAGATCCGAAAGTGCGGGAAGCGGCATTTAAAGAAATGTATTCAAGATATGGTGAATTCAAAAATACATTTGCTTCTACGTTAAGTGGTAACGTAAAAGGTCATAATGTCAGCGCAAGAATTCGGAATTATAGTTCGGCAAGAGCAGCAGCTTTGTCAAATAACCATATTCCAGAGCAAGTATATGAAAATCTCTTATCTACAATCAATAAAAACCTAGGTTTATTGCATCGCTATGTTGCCTTGCGTAAGAAGGTGTTGAAACTAGATGAGCTGCATATGTGGGATATCTACACGCCGTTAGTTGAGGACACGGAGATGAAGTACACATACGAGCAAGCAAAAGAAACGATGCTCGAGAGCTTCCATCCGCTTGGCGAAGGGTATAAAGCCGTTGTAAAAGAAGGTCTTGATAATCGCTGGGTCGATGTTCGTGAAAACAAAGGGAAGCGTTCAGGAGCCTATTCATCTGGCACGTATGGAACAAACCCATACATCTTGATGAACTGGCAAGATAACGTAAGCAACCTGTTTACACTTGCTCATGAATTCGGTCACAGTGTACACAGTTATTACTCCCGTGAAAATCAACCATTCATTTATAGTGGCTATTCCATATTTGTAGCAGAAGTAGCATCAACTGTAAATGAAGCGCTGTTGAATGACCACTTACTGAAAGTGACGACTGATGAAGATCAACGAATCTATTTATTGAACTATTGGCTCGATGGATTCCGTGCAACAGTGTTCCGTCAGACGATGTTTGCGGAATTTGAGCATTTGATTCATAAGCTGGATCAAGAAGGGGTACCACTGACGGCTGAAAAATTAACAGAAGAATACTACGCGTTAAATGAAAAGTATTATGGGGACGCTATTATTAGCGATGAAGAAATAGGTATGGAGTGGGCACGTATTCCTCACTTCTATATGAATTACTATGTCTATCAATACGCAACAGGATATAGCGCAGCTGTTGCACTCAGCAAGCAGATTCTTGAAGAAGGTGAGCCAGCAGTAGAACGGTATATTACGAATTTCCTGAAGGCTGGATCATCTGATTATCCGATTGAAGTCCTCAAAAAGGCGGGTGTCGATATGACATCTGAAAAGCCGATTGAAGAAGCGTGTAGAGTATTTGAAGAACGATTGAACGAGTTAGAACAGTTATTGGAAAAGAGAGGGTAATATTTTCCTGCATGTTTCGACAGACACTTGCGAAAATCATGACATATGGATGAAAGCTGTTAGTATTTGTTGAAGTCATTTGTCATTTATGATATGGTGTAAATGTGGAATAAATCACATACCAAACATACACCCCTTTTGTTTGAACGTGAACATTTCTCCCATTCCCTTTGAAAGAGAGCATTCACTCCCCCCAGGAGCGGATGCTCTTTTCTTTTTGTCTACATAAAAAGCCGAAGCTCCAAATAGGGCTTCGGCTAGTATAAGGGCTATTTAATTAAAGAACAGTTAGGTTGTTTTTTACGCCATAATGTACGTTCTGGTACACAAACTCTTTCAATTTCCTGTTTGAGTATCCGTTTCTTCAATTCGCGGTCAGCTTCTTTTTCGGTCATGTGACACATTTCCGCGATTTCTTTAGTCGTAAGCAGATCGAAGCGATTGAATAACGAATCCATGGAAGGTGGCATGTCAGGAAGGAGTTGTCCTCCGACAAGCTCTTCTAGAATCTGTTCATAAATCGAATAGTCGTAGAGACCACCCACTTTTAATCCTTCATCTTCAATATTACTATTGAAGAAAACGAAGGTTGGCGCCTCGTCCACTTCCATTTCATTACCTAAATACATATCGACTTGCAATGCGCGCAGTGTCTCTTCTGAAGTGAAGTCTGTTATAAACTCATCCACATCTAGATTAATACGTGCGGCAATTTCCACAAGTACTGAAAACGAAGCAACATCCCGCTTTTTCAAAAAGGAATACTCAAGCAAGGATGATAAATAACGGAATCCAGCACGTTTACCTTGAAACTCAGCGGCTTTAACCGCGATGCTAGGAAAACAAGGATTAGACCGTTTGGTTGTCTTGGCATCCTTAGGGTCAAGTAGAGACGGTACATTCAATTTTGTCATGGGAGTCTTCAACGCGATGCGTAACGTGAAATAGTGATCGTATTCGACTTGCAATTTACGTAGCAATGGTTGAAGTGACCAACAATCCTTGCAATAAGGATCTAAAAATACATAGAGTTCAATGGGCTTTACTGAAGCAGAGTAGTGTAACGTATCATCGATTACTGTTAGATAGTTCACTGATCTTCCTCCTCGTTCCTATTTACCATATGGTTGGCTGTTAAGACAAGGCGTTTATAGTAGACTTCCCGAAGTGGACCCTCCAGTCCTACGTCATCCATCGCTTCCGCCATGCAAGCTAGCCATGCTTCTGCGCGTGTAGGTGTTATAGGGAAAGGGTTATGTCGAGCCTTCATCATAGGATGACCGTGTTCTTCTGTGAACAGGTTCGGGCCGCCTAGATATTGAGTCTGAAATTGTTTTTGTTTCCGGGCAGTTTCTGTCAAATCATCAGGGAATATTGGTATGAGGTCTGGGTGAACAGCCACTTTTTCATAAAATGTATCAATCAGTTCGTGTAGTTTCTTCTCGCCGATCTCCTCATAAGGGATGACAGGTTTTCGAGTCATTGCATTCACACCCCTTCGTTCATCTGTGTCTTTATTCTATCAATGAACGAATTTCTATACAAATAAAAGAACTTATTTTGTTTGTTGTTATATTACAGATTGAATATTCAGAGACTGAGAAACATTGAGAAAAGCAACTGGAAGGACAGTAGTGACGTGAGGAAAACAATTGATCGACGCTCTAGGCGGACGCTTTTCCGGAAGGCTCGCGGTAAGCTAACCATGTCGCGGAGCTCCCCTTAAGTTGGCTGATCCTCTCGGAGCCTTGCGATTACGATCAACTGGATAGTTGTACGTAAACATTATGACGCGTTGATATGGAAAATGTTAGACCATTGAGTGATAGTTGTTCATGACTTTTTTTACGTAATTTTGTGTTTCTTTGAACGGGGGGATGCCTCCGTATTTTTTTACGTTCCCCGGACCTGCGTTGTAGGCTGCTAGTGCCATTTCATTTGAGCCGAATTGGTTAAGCATTTTGCGCAGGTATTTGGCTCCGCCCATGATGTTTTGCTGAGGATCCATTGGGTTGGATACACCAAGATATTTGGCTGTGCCTGGCATTAGTTGCATGAGACCGGCTGCGCCTGCATGGCTTTTTGCGTTACTTTTGAAGTTGGACTCTTGCTTGATGACGGCGGCAATCAGTTTTTCGGGTAGTTGGTATTTGTCTGCTGCTTGTTTGATAATGTCTGCGTATTGATTGTTGGTTCCAGGTGCAGACGTAGTGGCAGGTACAGCGGCAACAGTTTCAACTGGGCTTGTGGAAAAGTTGAATGAAGTAGCGCTTGTGCCTTGGCTGAGTAGTTGCTCGGCTTGATTTGCGAGTTCTGGACTCATATTATTTCCCGCCATCAATTGCGTCAACATCATTTGGAATTCATTGGAGCCGGTAGATGAATTGCTACTGAAGGACTGAACCGCTCCAAGAGTTTGTAAGGTATTTATTTCTAGGAGCAACCGAGTGTTACGTGGGTCAAGATTCATTCTTTTTCCCCCTATATTTTTCAAGTAGTATATGGATTGATTTATTATATCTATTATACCAACTTTCTTACCATAATGCACAATAACAAAATGCAACTGTGAGTGGCATATGGTAGACTAAACGTAAAGACTTATATTAAGGAAGTGGATGTCTTGGATATGAAAAATGAAATCATTGAAACACGTAAGAACGGTAATGTAGTTCACTTTATATTGAATCCTGAGGCAGAGTGGCCGTTAGGTTCTCCAGCGGGGAAAATGTTGACAGACACGGATCGACAATCGTTCGTTTATATCTTCGATCACGATGCTGGCTATCGCTATGCGTATTTCCCAAAAGATAGTTGGAACGGGTTAGTGGATATGCTGTTACAACAAGCAGAGCCTGTGCTGATTTGGCAAGATGAGAAAATACCATTAACAGGTGCTGCAGAAGAAATGCAGGCGCTTATTTTCAATATTGAAGGAAATGATAATTACGGCGAGGAATTCAGTACAGCTGTCGAAGATATCTTCAAGCCGGTGCTGGAAAAGGTGAATTGATATATGGCAAAAGAATTTCACAAAAAGAATGGAAGTGACGTAATGAAATTCACAATTCAATCGCGGAATGATGAGATCTCCAATAAACTAATGAAAGAAGCTCGCGTGTATTTACGCGATTTTGGTTTGAAATATGATGAGGAAGAACCGGATATTGTATTGTCTATTGGTGGTGACGGTACGTTATTGCATGCTTTCCATAAATATATACATCGCTTGGATAAAACTTCTTTTGTTGGAATTCATACAGGTCACTTAGGGTTTTATGCAGATTGGAAACCTTCCGAGATAGAAAAGTTGGTTATTCTAATCGCTAGACAAGAATACGAAGTGATTGAGTATCCATTGATTGAAGTGACGATCAATTATCGACATTCTGAAAAAAGCGCATCGTATTTAGCGTTGAATGAATCCACAGTAAAATCACCTGAAGTCACTTTGGTGATGGACGTTGAGTTAAACGGAGAACACTTCGAACGCTTTAGAGGAGACGGACTTTGCATGTCGACGCCATCCGGATCAACTGCTTACAGTAAATCACTTGGCGGTGCCATAATTCATCCTTCGTTACCATCTATGCAACTGACAGAAATGGCTTCGATTAACAATCGCGTATTCCGTACGGTAGGTTCACCACTTATTTTACCGGATCACCATATTTGTACATTGACACCTGTAAAAGGACCGGATTTCATGGTAACTGTCGATCATTTACAGCTTCTTCATAAAGATGTTAAATCCATTGAGTACAAAGTATCCAATGAAAAAATGGGCTTTGCACGCTTCCGTCCATTCCCATTCTGGAAACGTGTTGAAGAGTCATTTATAGCGAGTGATTTAATCTATGAACGAGAAGATGATGAAAAGAAAAATTAACACACCATTTCAATTACAATTTGTTGCGAAGAAAAGTGGATTACTTCGCGAGTTTTTGGCGCAACATGAAATTTCCAAAACAACATTGACGGCTATTAAATATCGTGGCGGAGAGATCTTGGTGAATGGCCAGCCTCAAAACGTGCGATATAAGCTTCAGATAGATGATCAGATAACGGTCTCGTTTCCTCCTGAGCAAATAAGTGACGGATTGACTCCGCAAGATGGAGTATTATCTATTTTATATGAAGATGAAACCCTTCTGATTCTCGATAAGCCAGCTGGACAGAGCACAATACCTTCCCGCAATCATCCTACTGGAACGCTTGCGAATTTTGTCTGTGGAAAATTTCTGAGAGAAGGCATTCTATCTACAGCCCATATGGTGACACGCCTTGATACCGATACATCAGGTATTATTTGTGTGGCGAAAAACCGTCATATTCATCATGTATTGAGCCAACAAATGGCACAAGATCTATTTCGACGACAATATACGGCATTCGCAGAAGGTATAATCACTCCATCATTTTTGACAATCGAACAACCGATTGGAAGAAAAGAGGGGAGTATTATTGAAAGAATTGTCCGGGAAGATGGCCAGTATTCGAAAACGGATGTGTCAGTAAGTGCGCATTATCGAAATGAAGCGAACCATTTCTCCATTATAGACTTGACATTGCATACGGGACGTACGCATCAGATCCGTGTGCATCTGCAATGGCTAGGTCATCCACTTGTAGGAGATGATTTATATGGTGCGGATCAAGAGATGTTCCCGCGCCAAGCATTGCATTGCTCACGTGTCAGTTTTCTTCATCCGATCACGAAAGAGAGAATGCATTTTACTAGTTCACTGCCCGAAGATATGCAATACTATTTACGGCAAAGTCAACAAGTGTGCGAATACTCTAAGCAACAACTCTCTTATATAAAATAATATGTGCAATATAATGGAACTTAATGGTATGTTTTAGCGTACGGTAAGTGCAGAAGGGAAGGTGTGAAATCATGACTACTCAACCAGAACAAATAAAAAGTGAAGTCGTTTTGGATGAAGATAAGTTGCGTAGATTGCTGAGCAACGAAGATATCCATTCGTTTAGACAAGAATATCTAGTGCTTCATCCATACGATCGAGCAATTTTTTATGAAGAAGTTGGTGCAGAACTTCGGGAACTGATGTATTTTTATCTATCACCAAAAGAACTTGCGGAGATATTCGAAACAAGTGAAATTGAGGAAGATGAATACGAAGAGTTCCTTGAGGAGATGGACGCGACATATGCCGCAGAGATGATTTCATACATGTTTGTGGATAATGCGGTAGATGTCCTGAAAGAACTTGATAAAAAGAAAGTCGTCAGCTATTTAACGTTGATGGATAAAGAAGCTGCTATACAAATTAAAGCATTACTGCATTATGAAGAATACACAGCCGGTTCGATCATGACAACAGAATTCGTCACGGTATCCGAGAATTCTACAGTACGTTCGGCTATGACAATATTGCGAAGTGAAGCACCGAGCGCTGAGACCATTTACTATATTTTCGTTGTAGATGATTTCCAGCGTTTAACGGGTGTCGTTTCGTTGCGTGACTTGATTATTGCAGATGAAGATACATTAATTCGCTCCATTATGAGTGATCGTCTAGTGAGTGTATCTGTTTCGGACGACCAGGAAGACGTTGCCCGAACCATACAGGATTATAACTTCTTGGCTGTTCCGGTCGTCGACTTCCAACAACATATTCTAGGGATTATCACCGTCGATGATATTATCGACGTTATCGATGAAGAAGCATCGGATGACTATTCTAAACTTGCCGGTGTTTCGACAATGGATACATTTGATAAAAACCCATTCTCTGCTGCGAAAAAACGGATTCCTTGGCTACTTATTTTATTAGTGCTTGGAATGTTGACAGCGAACTTAATAGATTTATTTACTGAGACGATTTCTAAAGTTGCTTTATTAGCCGCATTTATCCCTTTGATCGCCGGTACTGCCGGAAACAGTGGAACACAGTCTCTTGCTGTTGCGGTTCGAGGTATTGCTACACGTGACATTGAAGATGAAAGTAAGATCAAGTTGCTGATACGTGAAGCAGGAACTGGAATTATTACGGGTGTCATTTGTGCAATATTCGTCGTTCTATTAATCTTCATTTGGAAGCATGAATTAGTTATCGCTTTACTAGTAGGAGCAGCGATGTTGGTGTCTATTTTCGTTGCGACTATTTCAGGATCATTTATTCCATTATTCATGCATAAACTCAAAGTGGACCCGGCTGTTGCCTCAGGACCATTTATTACAACACTTAACGACGTCATCAGTGTCGTTATCTATCTAGGCCTAGCGACAGTATTCCTAAGTTCATTATGAACTAGGAATACTGTTTTTTTATTCTGGAACCTTAGGCGATTAGCTCACATATGCTATCTAAAAGGAAGTGATGAAAATGCGTCATGAAAAGCCATTACTGTTTATCACGAGCCCCATCATAAGAAAATATCGGTATACGCCTATCGTGGAAGAAGAAAGCACATCTGTCTTCGAACTGGAGCATTCGAGGGTAATAGAAAGATCTGAAGTTATAGCTGCCCCTGAATTCCAATCGACAGAAGAGTTACAAGAAATACAACAAGAAAAATCTACTAACGAACCTATTCGAAAACGTTTGGAATACTTACATCACCCATTTCGCAAAGAACTATATGCGCCATTAGAAATCGTCACCGAAAAGGAAAAAATTAAAGGCAAGCTTCACGATCTAGAAGATGAAATGGTATGGATCAAGACAAACGAAGAGATCACATCAGTTCGCATTGAAGAAATCTTAGATATCCTTTGGAAACAGCAATCATTCACTATTTAATTCTTAATACAAAAAGGCGAACCTGCTAAATGGGTTCGCCTTTTTGTTTGCTATTGCACTATCTTTCTATATTGAAAAACGACACTAGTTGAACGTAAGTGGAAAGCGTCCACCTGGAATATCGATCAACGGTGTCCTCACGTCTTTCAATTTCTATCGTGAAACCAAAAAAAGACGAACCCTATTGAATAGGGTTCGCCAATTAGCATTGCAAGCAATAAATCAAGCCTCATCGCAGAAATCGATAAACACATCATCGATACATTGAACACCGCAGAAACAATTTAAATCCACAGTCAAGCACGTATTCGTAGGTCCGAAACCATTCACCTTACAAATCTTCTCAAAACAGATTTTTCCGTCTGTAGTAATATCAAACGGCTTTCCGTTATATAAAGGCTGCAACACTTGAATGGTAGCACAGCACGAATCAAACACCGTCTGCACGCGGAAGAATACAGAAACGCAGCTCGTATGATGGTAAGATGACGGGTTGTGATTACCCATAGTTTCTTCTTTAGTCATCTTAGGATACGGCTTATGCTTATTACCACCTCTGAACACTGCCTTGAAATAATCCCCATTACCCGTCAATAAACTGAATACGCGTGTGTTGACGCGGCCTCTAACCGGGCTGACTAAACTGCCAAGCGGCGCCATGAAGCAATCCGTATCACACTCTACACAATCCACTTCCGGACTCGTATTCTGGACGCGTTGGATAAAGCGCACTACTTCACAAATACAATTTGACTTATGACAGCCACCATGTTTGCTGTCCTTCTTTTCACATCCCACTACTGTCCACCTCCTGTTTGTCGTTCTCTATACTCTATGCATGGGTAATCGACATGACAGGGCGCTTTCCTCATTATGCATAAATCCGACATAAAAGTTACATGCTAGACAGAAGGGAGGCGTTGCATTTGAAGAAACTGAGTATCTTGTTAATTATTCTTGGTCTACTTACTGGTTGTAGTGAAAAGGGAACCTATATTAAAAATACAACTTCGCAGGATGAGCATTCAGTAGAGAAAGTCATCATGAGTAATGAACATGTGAAGCTAGCAAAGGTACTGCTATTTGAGGATGAATTACTGGCAGGAATTCGTGTCAATACGTTTTCCCGATTTAAAAAGAAAAAAATCGCTACGGATATTCAGAAGAAATTGGAAAAGGAGTATCCTGACATGAAAATTACGGTGTCGGCAGATAGTAAAATTCTGATGGAAACGGAGAAGTTGATCCGTAAAAAAGGTGAAAATGATTATCGAAAGAAAATCGATAAAATCAAATCAATCGAAAAGGAGCAAACCTAATGCAACAAGAAAAGTATGCCCAAATAGAGAAAGAGTTATCACCTAAACCTCCTATTTTGAAAAATGTAATTAAAGCTTTCTTGACAGGGGGTTTGATTTGTTTGATTGGACAGTTCATTGCACTCTTTTATATTACGTATTTTGACTTTACGGAACGCACAGCGAGTAATCCGACGGTTGCTACGATGATTTTCATTGCGATGTTATTAACTGGTTTCGGATTATATAAAAAGATTTCGCAGTTTGGTGGAGCGGGAGCGGCGGTGCCAATTACCGGCTTTGGCAACGCGGTCGTATCGGCGGCAATTGAACATAAATCAGAAGGATATGTATTAGGCGTAGGCGGTAACATGTTTAAACTAGCAGGATCTGTTATTTTATTCGGTGTTTTTTCGGCATTTGTAGTAGCTCTGATTAAAACTATACTAGTGAAGTTTGGAGTGGTCTCATGGTAAAGCGGGGAGTGCTAACCTTTCAGTCCAAGCCAAGCATTTACGCAACAGGTGTAACAGCGGGTCCATTGGAAAAAAAGAAAAGTGTGTTTGCGCAGCAATTCGATAAAGTATATGAAGATGAGCGTTGTGATTTGCCGACAAACGAAGACGGTCATAAGCAGTTAATGTATGACGCTGTGTTGATCGCACTTAGTAAAGCGAAGAAACAGCCAGAGAAAGTTGATTTCTTCTTAACGGGTGATTTGGTTAATCAGATGACCCCATCTAATTTTGCAGCCCAAGCACTAGCTATTCCATATATCGGTCTGTTTTCTGCATGCGCTACTTCTGTCTCTTCTATGATCACTGCGGCATTACTCGCGGATGCTAAGCAAGCAAACTGGATCATAGCAGGATCTTCTAGTCAACATAACGCAATTGAAAGACAGTTTCGATATCCACTAGAGTATGGTTCGCAAAAAGGAGCAACTGCACAATGGACCGTCACGGCGGCTGGTGCAGTATTAATCGGACAACATAAACAAGGAACTCCCGTTATTAACTGCGCTACTGTAGGTAAAGTGATAGACATGGGGATGACGGATCCACTCAATATGGGATCTGCGATGGCCCCAGCTGCTAGTGATACATTGATGAATCATTTAACGGGACATGATCGGACAATCGATGACTATGACACGATCATAACTGGAGATTTAGGAAGTAATGGGTTTAATATATTTAAAGCGTTAGCAAATGAAAATGGTTTACCACATACGAAAAACTTTCGGGATGCCGGAGAAGAGTTTTATGGAAATGATCCGTCCTTCAAAGCGGGAGCAAGTGGATCTGGTTGTTCGGCAGCCGTATTTCTTTCCGATGTCTATCAAAAATTGCTGACGGGAGAGTATAAGCGGGTTTTATTATTGGCAACTGGTGCTTTGCTATCTCCTTTGTCATTTCAACAAGGGGATACGATTCCATGTATTGCGCACGCGATTGAACTGTCAATGGATGAGGTGATGGCAGAATGATATCTATATACATCACATCATTTATAGTAGGTGGCTTGATTTGTGTCATTGGACAATTATTAATGGATGTTGCCAAATTAACGCCTGCTCATACATTGGTTTCATTGGTAGTGACAGGTTCGGTGTTGGACGGTATTGGTTGGTATGAACCACTTATTGATTTTGCCGGTGCAGGCGCAACGATTCCTATTACTTCATTCGGTAATGCATTGACACATGGTGCCATGGTGGAAGCAGAGAAACATGGTCTGGTCGGTGTAGTAACTGGAATGTTCGAAGTGACAAGTTCAGGAATCAGTGCAGCGATCATTTTCGGACTAATCGGTGCATTGCTCTTTACTTCAAAAGGAAATGTCTAAATTACTTAAACGCCCTCTCCAATTCATTCTTCTCTGCATATAGTAGAGAAGATAGGAAGGAGGGGTTTTTCATGTACGGATGTTATCCATCACAAGGTGGTTACGGATACGGCGGAGGATGCGGTGTGAATTATGGCGGTTCTTCATTCGTCTTGATTGTAGTTCTGTTTATTTTATTGATTATTGTAGGCAGAAGCTATTTCTAAGGAGGAGAACTGACTATGAACGATTCATTTTTTAAAAAAATAGAATCCAAAACCGGTGTTCCAATGGAAGAAGTCTTTGCGTTAGCGAATGCAATTCAATATGCAGATTTCAAAGATGAAAACCAAGTACGAAAAATCATTCGAAAAGTGAGCCAAGTGGCAAATAAAGACGTGCCACAAGCAGTAGAAGATGAATTGGTCCATTCCATCGTAAAAAGTGGTAGAGGACTAAATCTGAACGATATTTCACAAATGCTTGGCGGAAAATAAATAAACATTCAAAAATAGGTTTAGATTAGTTGCTTAGCGGATATACTACAAGTGATAATACATGAAAAAAAGGAGGTGCACATCATGGGATACATTCTACCAATACAAAATTACCAAGCACAACAATATGCAGAACGTATGAACAATGATCGTCATAATTTTGCGTATATCGGGCGAGTGAGTCCTGTGCGTCTGGCAAATGAGGAGTCGAGTTATTGGGAAGACGTTCTAGAAGATGAAAACAGACGTCGTGAAGAGCAGATGAAGCAAAGAAAAAAACGTGCACCTCAACCTTTAGTAAAAAATGGATTTATTGCTCCGAATCCGGCCCAGTTCTCACCTGAGATTGCAGATGTAGTAGGTAAAGGTCAAGCGATTAACGCATATGTCTAAAACAAATAAAATAACCCTAACTGCTTATTACAAGCAGTTAGGGTTATTTTATTTGTCTAGCATCATGTAGTCCGCAAATCTTTCTCCATAGCACGATGAGGTATATCTGCATCCATGAATTCAGGAGAAGTGACCACATAGCCTAGTTTCTCATAGAATGGCACAGCATAAGACTGGGCATTCAAAAGAAGTTTCTTCATAGATTTATTTCTCGCATGTTCTTCTAAAGCATTCATAATTAGATTACCAAGGTGTTTTCCACGATGTTCCGGCAATATGCAAATTCTTTCTGCTTTCGCATGTGCATTGACCAGACCCCTCATACGACCGGCGCCAATTGGCTGATCTGCTTCATCGTAGGCGACGAAGTGGATGGCATCTTGATCGTATTCGTCTAACTCAAGGATTAGAGGGACGCCTTGCTCTTCCACAAATACTTTCTGGCGGACTGCATAAGCATCCTGGCGACCCTTTTCATCTGTGACGATTTTCACTGTGATCTGCAAATTATGACTCACGATCAAGACGGAATGTTTCGTACACTGTCCACGATCCGTCATCTAGTTGATAAAGCATGTGAATACGGTCGATGACTTCCGAATGGTCAACACCTACCATTTTCATTTGGTTTATCACATCGTCATGTTCACCGGAACTCAATTTTTGTGCAATTGTAATATGCGGAACAAAAGCATAGTTGTTTTCATCGTGGTAGAAATTCACATTTAAATCCTTATGCAAAGCAAGAAGTTCATCGTTTGGTACAACTTTAAAGTAAATCGTATTCGTAGTCGGTGCGAATGAACCGACCTTTGTAACGTTCAATTCAAAAGGATGGTTCTTGATGGTAATTTCTCTTAACGCTTTTGCTACTTCTTCAATTTCCTTATCATTTGCTTCGAACGGATCTTTCAGCGTCATATGAGGTGTAATCAACGCGTAATGTGGATCATATCTCTTTCGATAACCATTTGCTAAGTCCTGAAGCTTTTTTGAAGGGAATGCAACAATACCATATTTCATTTAAGATTGCCTCCTTGTAAATTGATTGAATTTTAGGTACATCTATTTTAGTATATCAGAAAATAGTCTGACTTGTCCTGTTCTACTACTAAAGACTATTTATTTCAATCAGCGCACGGCGAATATCTGGTTGCCATGACTTCCAAGTATGATCGCCATCCAACTCTTCGTAAAAGTAAGGAAATCTTTTTTCTTTAATAACTTTATGCAACTCTCGGTTAGGCGTCAGAAAGTCGAGTCTGCCGTCAGAAGTAGTTGGTACGTACGTTTCTTTATCACCAATTACATGGTATATAGAAAGGTTTGCTGGGCTTTGATTGGCTTGGACGGCTCCAAGTACTTGTTCATTCACAAAAGGTGAATGCAATACTACATTTCCAAAACAATTAGGATATTTTAATGCAGTCAATAATGAGATAGATGCTGCTAATGAGTCACCAACTAATGTTCTTGAGGATCCCATTTGGTATGTTGGATAGGTTTCATCAATATACTGAATTAACTCGTGTGCTAAAAAGCGGATATACGCCTTGTGTCTGTCACCTTCAGGGTGATACATACGTCTGCGTTCTTGCACCGTTTTGTATGGAATACCTACAATGATGACAGGTTCAATGATTTCTTCTTCCATTAACTCATCAACAATCCGTCCAATCCGTCCGTATTGAAAATAATCTTTCCCATCTGAGACGAGCATGACATTATGTTTGTACAAAGGGGAGTAGCGGGATGGTAAATATATCAACAATTCCATTTCTTCTTGTAGCTCATTACTATAAAAACGGATTTCTTCAATTTTTCCTGGATTCATTTTGTAGGACCTCCATAATTAATGTACACTTAGTAAATATCATACCGATAAATAACAGTGTAAAGCTAGTGAAAACTATTGCGTATGAAGAAAGAGAGGGGAAATAGTATGGATGAAGGTAAGAATATTGTTCATTCGGACGTCGTGACAGCGGCAACAAAAGACGCGCTGATCCGTCGTGGAGTTAAAATTCAAGATATCGCAAAAATTGTTTATGAATTGCAAGTACCCTATAACAAAGGCTTGTCACTCGAACAGTGTGTCGACTCGGTAGAAAGCGTTCTTCGCAAACGTGAATTGCAGCACGCGATACTGGTCGGTGTTGAATTGGACGAAATGGCTGAAAGAGGTCAGCTATCGCAACCACTTCAGCAAATCGTTGAATCAGACGAAGGCTTATTCGGAGTCGATGAAACGATTGCATTGGGTGCAGTCTACACATACGGTTCGATCGCAGTCACTACATTCGGTCACTTGGATAAGAACAAAGTGGGGATCATTAATGAGTTGGATACAAAAAAAGGAATTGGTATCCATACGTTCTTGGATGATTTAGTAGCGAGTGTGGCAGCGTGTGCGGCGTCTAGAATTGCGCACAGAACACGTGATTTACAAGAGGCTGGTCTAACGTTTAAGGATGTACAGAATGGCAAGGGTTCATAAGTAAAGTGAGGCTGTCCTAGATTAATTTCTATGGATGGTCTTTTTAATGTTAGAACTTTTTCTGATGCTTTAAAAGTGTGTAATAAACGGCATTGGGTTGTTGTTCTACTAAAGCTTTTCTTTTCCTAGTTTTTGCGGAGGTAGCGGTTTGACTGGCAAAGTAAGTGGGGCGGGCATTGGCGCCACTTCGGCGGTGGTGGATGGCTTCCGCAATGAGCCAGTCAGGAAGAGCGCCTTGCAGTCTCATTACTACGCCAACCACTGTCAGCCGCCTACGTTAGATTGGGTGTAGGGCAGTTCAGGTACTTGTCTTTCGAGTACATAGGGAAGGTGTTCGTACAAGTAAGTAGGATACGATATTAGGTAGTGGTTTTGCGAACCGTTTTCTCTTCCTTGCTTTGTGCAGAGGTAGTAGTTTGACTGGCAGTGTACGTGGGGCGGGCATTGGCGCCACTTCGGCGGTGGTGGATGGCTTCCGCAATGAGCCAGTCAGGAAGAGCGCCTGGCTGTCTCATTACTACGCCTACCACTGGCAGCCGCCTACGTTAGATTGGGTGTAGGGCACAGTTCAGGTACTTGTTTTTCTAGTATACGGAAAACTCGTTCGTACAAGTAAGTAGGATACGATGGTAGGTAGTTGTTTTTGCACCCCCTTACTCTTCCTTATTTTATGCAGAGGTAGTGGTTTGACTGGCAGTATAAGTGGGGCGATCATTGGCCCCACTTCGGCGGTGGTGGATGGCTTCCGCAATGAGCCAGACAGGAAGTGCGCCTGGCTGTCTCATTACTACGCCTACCACGTGCAGCCGCCTACGTTAGATTATGTGTAGGACACTTCAGATTTTTCTTTTGCAAGGATAGGAACTAGTACTACCCAGTCACTGGTTTTATCTCCTATAAACCACAACATGATTTGATAAGTACTCAGTAGCGCAGACCCTCACTAACTCCAGTCCCCAACAACCAGTCGAGCAACGACCCAACACCTCAACACAGTACCTCCATACTACACATCCCACCTATTTATCTATAACTACAATAAAATTTTATAAAATATTGACAAGCTAAAGCGCTTTCATGGTAGAATGGTAATGTCTATGACTACAAATAGTAAAGGGGAGATGGTCACATGAAGAAAAACTCACTTCGCCTACTGGCGCTAGTTTCCATGCTTGCACTTCTTGTACTCGCAGCTTGCGGTAACGACGAAAAAGCTGACGGCGATAAAGACGCAGACGGAAACAAAGACGAAGGTAAAACGGAACAAGACTACAAGTTCTTGAGCTTACTTACTGGGGGAACACAAGGAACTTATTATCCACTAGGTGGATCTTTTGCTGAATTCATCAGCCAAGAGACAGGAATCAAAACTACTGCTGAGGTATCTCAAGCATCTGCTGCAAACATGACAGCGCTTAAAGATGGAGATGCACACATTGCATTCGTACAAACAGACATCGCGTACTATGCTTCTAAAGGTGAAATGATGTTTGACGGAGAAGTAATCGACGAAGTATCTGCTGTTGGTTCACTTTACCCGGAAACAGTTCAATTGGTTACGTTGAAGAAAAGCAACATCAAGACATTTGAAGACTTAAAAGGTAAAAGTATTTCAATTGGAGCACCAGGATCAGGTACAGCAGCTAATGCTGAGCAACTACTTGAAATTCACGGTTTAGCTCTAAGCGATATCAAAGCACAAAACTTAGACTTCGGTGAGTCTCAAGAGAGTCTACAAGCTGGACAAATCGACGCTGCATTCATTACAGCTGGAACTCCAACAGGTGCTGTTGAAGGTCTTAACGCTACTTCTGATGTTTTCATTGTTCCAGTAGAAGACGCAAAAGCTGACGAATTAATCGAGAAATATCCATACTATGCAAAAGAAATGATCCCTGCTGGAACATATGGTTCTGAAGTAGAAACACCTGCAGTATCAGTAGGTGCAATGCTTGTTATGCAGAACGATATTTCTGAAGAACTTGGTTACCAGATCACAAAGGCAATTTATGAAAACGCTTCAAAAATTCAACATGCTAAAGGTGCTTTGATTAAAGCAGAAAACGGTTTGAATGGTATTGGTATTCCTGTACACCCAGGTGCACAGAAGTACTTTGACGAAGTGAACTAATAAACTGAATTAGTTATCTGATAGAAGCATGGGGACGGTGAAGCGAGAGCTTTGTCCGTCCCATTCTTAATTTTTTAAAGAAATTTGCAAAATTCATACACTATTATGCCTATTGCATGTAATGTAACAGAGAGGATTAAGTGGATGAAAACACGAAAGATTGTTCTTCTGCTGACGTTTCTAATAGGAATTGTAATGCTGGTCGTATTGTTTTATCCATACAGACAAATGATCGTACTTGAAGAGGTTCGGAGCGAACAGCCAAAAGCGTATTATCTTCCATTACATAAGGATCGAAATTTTCAAGTGAACTATATTCACTCGATTCACTTGTCTAATGTGAAGGAGCAATATCGCATTACCGACGACGGAAAGCTCCGTTTCGAATTTATGCAGTATGAAGACGTAGCCATCGGATTGCCAGGTTACGCAGAAGAAGGCGAAACACTGCATGTGGAAGATGGTGTTTATACGCTTACATTCGAAAAACGCGTGATAGATTCGTTTGTTCTCTATGTGGGTAGGGTGAATGCAGATCTGTCTTTGCGATATGAGCAACAAGAGTATCATCTAAAAGAATTCCTTGAAAAGGGTCATTCTTATGAATTTCATGTAATGAAGGTACCAAATTATAAGTTGTTGAAAGGAGTTAGATTAAATGGATCGTAATAAAGATCAGGAAAAAGACATACCCGTACTTTCAGATGAAGAAATGGGTACGCTTTCCGAACAAGAGCAACTCGAAATTCTTCAAAAGTATGACCCGGAATCCAATACACGCGATTTAAAAGGGCTACTAGGAAAAATTGTGTTTTTCGGATTGTTAGCATTTTCAATTTTTCAGTTGTATACAGCAATTGGTAAGCCATTTACGGCTCAAATCCAGCGTTCGATTCACTTAGGTTTTGCTTTATCACTTATATTCCTCATGTTCCCTGCTAGAAAGAAGATTGGTGAACGCCGTAATAAAGTACCGTTTTACGATATTATTCTATCCATATTGGCAATAGCCGTTGGTTTATACTGGCCGTTATTCATCGATGAATTAGTATTTCGTGTGGGGCGTGTATCCGATATCGATTTAATTATCGGTATTTTAGCAGTTCTACTCACACTAGAAGCAGCGAGACGTGCGGTAGGAATGCCGATTACGATCATCTCGATCGTGTTTCTCGCGTATGCGTTCTTTGGACCTTATTTCCCAGGGTTCCTTGCACATAGAGGACAAAGCGTGGAAAATCTCGTTCAATTAATGTTCTTTACAACGGACGGGATCCTCGGTACACCGATTAGTGTATCCGCCACCTTCATATTCGTCTTCCTACTGTTTGGGGCGTTTCTGGTGAAAACAGGCGTAGGTAACTACTTCAATGACTTAGCTGTAGTATTAGCAGGTCGCTTAACGGGTGGGCCGGCAAAAGTTGCGATTTTCTCAAGTGCTTTGCAAGGTACGATCTCAGGTAGTTCCGTAGCAAACGTTGTTGGATCGGGTTCATACACGATTCCGATGATGAAGAAGCTTGGCTACCGTAAAGAATTTGCGGGTGGAGTAGAGGCTGCGGCTTCTACGGGTGGACAGATTATGCCACCGATCATGGGAGCAGCAGCGTTCCTAATGGTTGAATTCATCGGTGGTGTAACGTATTGGGAAATTGCCAAAGCGGCAGCTATTCCTGCATTGTTATACTTCACAGGAATTTGGATCATGACGCATTTCGAAGCAAAGCGCGTAGGTTTGCAAGGAATGGACGCATCACAGATTCCAAATCGGAAAGAAACATTAAAAAAGATTTATTTATTGCTTCCGATCCTTGGAATTATCGTCTTCTTATTGGCGGGTATTCCTACGATGAAGGCAGCATTACTCGGTATTGTTCTTACGATTATCGTCAGTTCAATTAGCAAAGAAACGAGAATTGGATTTAGAGATATGATTGATGCATTAGTAGATGGTGCACGTACAGCATTGGCTGTTGCGGCAGCGACTGCTTGTGCAGGTATTATTGTTGGCGTCGTTGTAAAGACGGGTCTTGGGCTAAGCTTGGCAACCGGCTTGATCTCAGCAGCCGGTGGTAACGTCTTGCTTACATTAATCTTCACAATGTTTGCAGCAATTATTTTGGGGATGGGCTCTCCAACGACAGCAAACTATGTTATTACATCTACAATTGCAGCGCCTGCCATCATTACACTATTGATGCTTGATGAGCCTGTAGGGGCAGCTGTGCCGATTGTAGTGGCAGTATCAGCACACTTATTCGTATTTTACTTTGGTATCATTGCAGATATCACGCCGCCTGTTGCGTTGGCAGCCTTTGCAGCTTCAGGTATTTCTGGTGGAGATCCGATCAAGACCGGTATCACTTCTGCGAAATTGGCAATAGCCGCCTTCATCATTCCGTATATGTTCGTCTTTAATCCAGCGATGCTGATGCTCGACTCGAGTATAACGGAGATTGTATGGGTGACCTTGACGGCCATTGTAGGTATGGTCGCAATCGGTGCTGGAATCATTGGCTACTGGTACAGTAAATTGAATTGGATTATGCGAATTATAACGATTGGTACAGGTATGCTGTTGATCTATCCTGAAACTATGACTGATATCATTGGTTTGGTGTTATTCATTATCTTGCTGGCATTCCAGTGGATGGGTAACAAGAAAAATACCCCGCCTAAATTAGCGTCAAATTAAATAACTAAAAGACTTGTTAGCTCGAAATGAGCTTGCAAGTCTTTATTTTTTTGAAGAAATAGTAAATTTATTGAATTATCTCCAACGTAAACTAAAGATTCTATTAGTCTATTTGGGAGGTTTGTACTATAGTGAGTGGTGTAATTAATAGAAGACAAGTTTAGTATTTGTAAGGGTTTGCAAAACAAGTGGATGTTTTCAAACACACCATGATCGTAAAGTCAAGAAGTCAAAGGTCTATAAAATAGTCAATCGAATTTGGACTAATTACGCAGTTTTGGCAACGCTGATTATGTATATACTACATATAAGCGAATCAGTCATTGCAAACAAAATATAAAGATCGGTACAGAAACCAATCAAATCAAAAGGGAGCGAAATAATATGAATACACAAGAGACATGGTGGGAAAACGTATTTGAAGGGCACTTAGCGCATGGCTTTAACAAAGAACGTATGAGTGAGCTAGAACAAGAAGAATTTTTATATTTCGAGAATGAATCAATAGAAGAACCTATTAATCCTATGCAATAAGAGAAAGGAGAATCTTCTCTGAATAAGGTAACTAACTTCCATGAAAATCGGTAATTTTTCTGTCGTCGTAGAAAAATTGCCGATTTTTAATTTTGTTGTTTACAACAAGGATGGATAATGCTATTATAGTACTTGTGCTTGAGAGCCTAAATGGCTTGCTTCTTACACGCACATCCTAGTATTATCGATTCCGTAGCTCAGCTGG
Source organism: Sporosarcina sp. P17b (assembly GCF_002743115.1). Taxonomy (NCBI): domain Bacteria; kingdom Bacillati; phylum Bacillota; class Bacilli; order Caryophanales; family Caryophanaceae; genus Sporosarcina; species Sporosarcina sp. P17b. Next base: position 22,447 of record NZ_PDYP01000025.1, read on the forward strand.
GAGAGCGCCACCTTGACAGGGTGGAGGTCGCTGGTTCGAGCCCAGTCGG
>NZ_PDYP01000026.1:0-19930 GCF_002743115.1 Sporosarcina sp. P17b
TACCATTCTATTTAATTATGATCAATCGTCCCCCGTAAGCGCTCTATCTACTGCGTTGACCGCTCTATTGGCATCGCTGAGTGCTCTATTCCTCACTGTGACCGCTCTATCCAACACGCTCACCGCTCTATCTTCCCCCGCAACCGCTCATAGCCTTCAATATGTAGCTAATTTTCACCAATAAATATGTAGCCGATCAATCTTTCACCATAAGCGCTCTATCCACTGCGTTGACCGCTCTATTGGCGTCGTTGAGTGCTCTATGCGTCGCCGTGACCGCTCTATCCGCCGTGCTCACCGCTCTATAGCCTCCCACAACCGCTCATTGCCCCCATTGCACCCATCACCCGTTTCCTATTTCCATATAATCTATCTTCCCCACAAACCCTCAATAAACCATATTAACCGCTCTAAAGCCCACGTTAATCACCTATCTGCAACCCATCCACCCCTGAAACGAGTATCAATACTCTATTAGAAACGTCAATTCAAAACAGGATAGTGGGTTTCTGATGAATAATGGAGTAAAGTATATTAAAAGAAAAGAGGCGGTTTTGCATGACGACAGTTTATGATTTTACAGTGGAGACTACAGGCGGAGAACAGAAATCTCTAAAGGAATTTGAAGGAAATCCAATGGTCATTGTCAATACTGCGAGCAAATGCGGTTTCACAAAACAATTTAAAGAACTACAACAACTATATGAAGAGTATAAAGATCAAGGACTGGTTATACTGGGTTTTCCATCGGATAACTTCAATAACCAAGAATTTGATGATATTGATGAGACAATGGAGTTTTGTCAAATAAATTATGGTGTGACCTTCCCAATGTTTGCAAAGGTAGATGTAAAAGGGGACGAAGCTGAACCTTTATTTACGTATCTTGCTGAGCAACAAAAGGGTGTGTTGACGGAAGGAATCAAATGGAACTTCACGAAGTTTTTAATTGATTCGAAGGGACAGGTTGTGGACCGTTTTGCACCTCAAACAAATCCATTAAAGATGCAAAAGTCACTTGATAAAATGTTCAGTGAGTAATAGGAATAGTGAATTTATAGATTTCTATCTTGACACGTTTCATTGTCGCTGATAACCTTTTAATAATCTGAATAGACAATAGTAATTTTAGGAGGCAGAAAGTTAATGTGGGAATCAAAGTTTTCTCGTGAAGGTCTGACGTTCGATGATGTATTATTGGTGCCGGCTGCATCTGATGTATTGCCAAAGGCTGTTTCGTTATCTGTGAACTTAACGGAAAGTATTAAGTTGAATATACCTATCATCAGTGCAGGTATGGATACAGTAACGGAATCTAAGATGGCCATATCTATGGCTCGTCAGGGTGGAATCGGTGTTATTCATAAAAACATGAGTATTGAGGAACAAGCTGAGGAAGTTGTTACAGTTAAACGTTCTGAGAATGGAGTTATTAAAAACCCGTTCTTCCTTACACCGGAACATCAAGTATTTGATGCAGAGCATTTAATGGGTAAATATCGTATCTCAGGTGTCCCAATCGTTAACAATATGGAAGAGAAGAAATTGGTTGGTATTTTGACGAACCGTGACCTGAGATTTATTCAGGACTATTCCATTATCATTGATGAAGTCATGACGAAAGAAAACTTGGTGACGGCTCCTGTAGGAACTAGACTTGAAGATGCTGAGAAGATGCTACAGCAATATAAAATTGAGAAGCTTCCGATCGTAGATAATAAAGGTATTCTCAACGGTTTAATTACAATTAAGGATATCGAGAAAGTTATTGAGTTCCCTAACGCAGCAAAAGATAAGGCTGGACGTTTGCTTGTAGGTGCGGCTGTTGGAGTCACGGCAGACACTTCTACGCGCATTGAGAAGCTTGTACAGGCAGAAGTCGACCTGATAGTCATTGATACGGCTCACGGTCATTCTAAGGGCGTTATTGACACAGTGAGAGAGATCCGCGGAAATTATCCGGACCTTGCGATCGTTGCAGGTAACGTAGCAACGGCAGAAGCGGCTGAAGCATTGTACGAAGCAGGTGCTGATGTAGTGAAGGTTGGTATTGGCCCTGGTTCTATTTGTACAACACGTGTAGTTGCGGGTGTTGGTGTACCACAAATTACGGCTATTTATGAGTGTGCAACTGTTGCGCGTAAATATGGTAAGACGATAATTGCAGACGGTGGAATTAAGTATTCTGGAGATATTGTCAAAGCATTGGCTGCTGGTGGACATGCAGTTATGCTTGGAAGCTTGCTCGCAGGTACTACAGAGAGCCCAGGAGAGTCAGAAATCTTCCAAGGACGTCGTTTTAAAGTATACCGTGGTATGGGTTCTGTTGCAGCGATGGAAAAAGGTTCAAAAGATCGCTACTTCCAAGAAGATGAAAAGAAATTGGTTCCGGAAGGCATTGAAGGTCGTATGCCATACAAAGGGCCTTTGTCCGACACAATTCATCAGCTTATAGGTGGTATTCGCGCAGGTATGGGATACTGCGGTTCGAAAGATCTTGAAGCACACCGTGAAAATGCACAGTTTATTCGTATGACAGGTGCTGGTTTACTAGAAAGTCATCCACACCAAGTACAGATTACAAAAGAAGCGCCAAACTATTCGGTGCGTTAATTTAACTATATTGAGGACAGCGGGGGAGATCTCTTGCTGTCCTTTTTTGTCGTTATGTCATGAATAATGGGGTATGAGGTAAAATAGGACGGCTTTTATAGGGGAATATGTGTTTTTTTGCTATAAGCGTACCTGATTTGCCGGGAATATGTTACACTGATTTTTGATATTGTGACTACGGGGGTAGGATGAGTGGAAAAAGTAACACAGAGATGGTTGGCGGCTTTTATGGTGCCAATGATGTTGTTGATGACGTTAGGTATACAGGGAACTGCAGTAGCAGAGGAAAATGAATCTTCATTGGACATCCGTGTAAACGGAGCTATTTTGATAGATGCAAATAGTGGCAAAGTATTATACGAAGAAAATTCGGATAAACCACTTGGTATTGCGAGTATGACGAAAATGATGACGGAATACTTGATGTTTGAAGCAATTGAAGATGGAACAATAACGTGGGATCAGGAATACAAGGTTACGGAGTATACGTATAAGGTTTCACAAGACCGTCGTTTAAGTAACGTACCACTTCGTCGTGATGGATCATATACGATTCGTGAACTATACGAAGCAGTAGCCATTTACTCAGCAAATGCAGCAACTATTGCAATTGCAGAGACGATTGCAGGATCTGAAGAAAAATTTGTCCATCTAATGAATGAAAAGGCTGAAGAACTTGGCTTGATTGATTATAAGTTTGTTAACTCTACAGGCCTTAACAATAGTGATTTGCAAGGGATGCATCCAAGTGAGTTTGGAGAGAAAGACGAGAATGTTATGCCAGCGCGTTCTGTTGCTAAATTAGCGTATCATTTATTAAAAGAATATCCTGAAGTCTTGGATACAACCAAAATTGCTAAGAAAACATTCCGTGAAGGAACAGATGATGCTATTGATATGGTCAACTGGAACTTCATGTTGCCAGGTCTGGTGTATGAATATGATGGCATTGATGGCTTGAAAACTGGAACTACAGAATTTGCAGGACATTGCTTTACTGGAACTGCAGTACGTGATGGTCGACGTGTTATTGCTATCGTAATGAATGCAGTCGATGAAAAAGGTGTGGGATCTTACGAAGCACGTTTTGATGCTACACGTAAGTTATTCGATTATGGCTTTAAAGAGTTTAGTGAAACGGAGCTACTTAAAGCAGGTCACCAGTTCAAGAAACAGAAAACGCTAGATGTTATAAAGGGTAAAGAGAAACAAGTAGCGATTGCGACAAATAAACCTATCAGTATGTTAATTCGCAATGATGAAGATCAAGACTATACAACTGAGCTTGTCTTGGATGAGAAACTTGTGAAGAATGGACAAATACAAGCACCAATTAAAAAAGGCACAGTGGTCGGTCATGTCAAGCTAGTGAAAAAAGATGGATCTGATTACGGATTTATTGATGGGAAAACAGTAGGCACGGAAGTTGTCACGACAGAAGAAGTAAAGAAAGCTGGTCGTTTCTCGTTAACGATGGGGGCAATCGGTCACTTCTTCTCTAGCGCGTGGAATAGTTCTACTGGTTTTGTAAAAGGTTTATTTAATTAATATAAATAGACAGTGCACCTACCTTGGTGTCACTGTCTTTTTTATATTCCATATATCTAATAGCTTTGAAATGGCTAGTATAATGTCTTCTTCAGATAGCCCACCGAAGCCGATGAGGAATGAAGGTGGAGCTTTGCTGGGCATTACTCTATACGTCTCCAGACCTCGTACCTTTATTCCCGCCTCGAGAGCTTGATGGATCAGCTCTTTTTCTGTTCTATCTGTTTGAATATGAAGCAAGACGTGCATACCCGCTTCATCGCCCGAGAATGAAATATTAGGCTCATACAATTTCAATAAATTCGTCAATGTATGCATTTTTCGCCGATAGATTTTACGCATACGGTTTAGGTGGCGCGAAAATTGTCCATCAGCCATAAAACGTGCCAAAATATGCTGATCCATACGTGGTACAGAAGAGGAGTAAGGGATAAAAGCCTGGCGATACGTTTCTAACAGCTGTGGTGGCAATACCATGTAGGCAATCCGCATGGACGGCATAAGTGATTTAGTGAACGTACTTAGATAAATGACATTTTCTCCTTTATCCATCCCTTGCAAAGAAGGGATTGGACGTCCACGGTAACGAAACTCACTGTCATAATCATCTTCAATGATAAAAAACTCTGAATCCGACGCAGCCCAGTTTAAAAGGGCAGTTCTGCGAGCGGCAGAGAGTACCGTGCCGGTCGGAAACTGATGGGAAGGGGTAACATATGCTACGGATGCATTAGAGCATTGTAGTGCCTTTACATCAAGACCTTCCTTGTCTACAGCGATAGGAATCGTCTGACGATAGTTCTCGGAAAAGACGTGTTTCGTCATCAAGTAACCCGGATCTTCAATTGCATAGCGTGCCTGTTTTCCCAGTATGCGGATGATCAAAGGTAAAAGCTGTTCTGTACCGGAACCAACGATAATTTGTCCAGGGGTACAGTCTACTCCTCGCGAGTGATATAAATATCGGGCAATTTCCTGACGTAACTCCATATCACCGTGTGGGTCTCCAAGTAATAATAGATGAGCTTGTGAAGTGTCCATAATATCACGTGCATATTTTCTCCACGCAATGAAAGGAAAGTGTTCGGTATCAATAGAACTCGGCGAAAGGTCGTATCGAATGGATTCTGTTAAAGGAACTGTAGTGATTTTCTCAGGTTTCACAGGCTGGACATAGGCGAGTTCCTCAATTGCTTGTACGAAATAGCCTTTTCGAGGTTCAGCCGCAATAAAACCTTCTGCTGTCAACTGATCATAAGCCATTTCGATGGTTGTTTGACTGACGCCAAGAAACTCTTCCAGTTGGCGTTTAGAAGGGAGCTTCATGCCAACCGGAAACTTACCGTCAATCATGTCTTGTTTAATTTGATTATATATTTGTTGATATAGGGGAGTATTAGAATTCTTTTGAAGCTCGATAAAAATCATATCCATAGTGATTCCTCTCATCTGACCATGTTGTTTAATACGTAACTGGCTATTTTAGTATGGTCAATTTAGAGTATACTGAAAATATTGAAAAGGGGGAAGGAAAATGAATTTTAATTATGGTGGCGTTATAATGGATGTAATCAATGCAGAGCAGGCAAAGGTGGCGGAAGCAGCCGGAGCTATTGCGGTTATGGCACTAGAGCGAGTACCTTCTGATATTCGAGCAGCAGGCGGTGTTGCACGTATGGCTGATCCACGAATTGTAGAAGAAGTGCAAAAGGCGGTATCCATTCCTGTCATGGCAAAAGCACGTATAGGGCATATTTCAGAAGCACGTGTACTGGAGGCATTGGGTGTCGATTTCATTGATGAAAGTGAAGTATTAACACCTGCAGATGACGAGTTTCACTTATTAAAAAGCGATTTCAGCGTACCATTTGTTTGTGGGGCACGAAACCTTGGAGAAGCAGCGCGACGTTTAGGTGAAGGGGCAAAAATGCTCCGCACAAAAGGGGAGCCGGGAACAGGCAATATCGTGGAAGCAGTGCGTCACTTGCGAATGATTAATGCTCAAGTAAGTAAAGTAGTACATATGAGCAAAGACGAATTAATGACGGAAGCCCGTAATCTTGGTGCTCCATATGAAATTCTGCTTGCTATTAAAGAGGCTGGTCGCTTGCCGGTAGTAAACTATTCCGCTGGAGGAGTAGCAACACCCGCTGATGCAGCTTTGATGATGGAGCTAGGAGCAGATGGTGTGTTTGTAGGTTCTGGTATCTTCAAATCTGAGAACCCTGAAGCATTTGCACGTGCTATCGTACAGGCGACGGCGAACTATCAGGATTATGAATTGATTGCCAAACTATCAAAAGATATTGGTACTCCAATGAAAGGCTTAGAAATTTCGAAGCTTGCCGAGAGTGAATTAATGGCTACTCGCAGTTCATAACAGATTATGAGACAAGGTAAGTAGATTGTAGTCAGTGGATAAAGAACACTGGCGGGCTATGTCCAACCATGAGTCAGCTAGGAAGTACAGTAGTTGACTCATGAAATGGTCACCCACGCAGTAGAGTTTTTACTAACCAAGTAGAAGCTTAATTACTGAGAGCACCTCAAAAAGGTAATATATTGTCCATTAACGATATTTCCCATGCAATGACGTACCGTGTCCCTTGTCAATAGTCAGAAAATGTAGTATGGTATATCTAATTTCACATACATTACGATGATAGGAAGCAGTAGCAACTATGTTTTTTTTAGAGAGCCGGCGGGTGGTGAAAGCTGGTAAAAACCGTTGTGAATCCGTCCAGGAGTAGCAGAGCTGAATCAGTAGGTTTTGCCGGTCAGTTGAGCCGATATCTCAAACAAGTGGGCTGAGTCATCAGTCAATTTGGGTGGCAACGCGGGTAGTTCTCGTCCCTGTTTTAGGGGATGGAGGGCTTTTTTTATTGTTTTTTTTATCATTTGTGATGTAAATAAGAGGAGGCGGATCACGTGCTAGATAGTAAATTATTGCGTGCAAATTATGAGGAAGTAAAAGCAAAGCTCAGTAAACGTGGAGAAGATTTGACTGATTTTGAAAAGTTTGGTGGTCTTGATGAGAAGCGCCGCGAAATTTTATCTAAAGTAGAAGTGCTAAAAGCTGAGCGTAACGAAGTATCACAAAAGGTTGCACAAATGAAGCGTAATAAAGAAGATGCCGATGAAGTCATTGCAAAAATGAAAAAGGTCGGCGAGGAAATAAAAGCGTATGATCAAGAACTTTCTAAAGTAGAAGAAGAATTGAATTATGTGCTTATGCGTATCCCAAATATTCCACATGATAGTGTACCGGTAGGGGACAGTGAAGATGACAACGTAGAAATCCGTACATGGGGTGAGTTACCAGCGTTCGATTTTGAACCGAAGCCACATTGGGAGATTGGGACAGATCTTCAGTTGCTAGATTTTGAACGTGCAGCAAAAGTAACAGGAAGCCGATTCGTATTTTATCGCGGACTGGGTGCACGACTTGAACGGGCATTGATCAACTTCATGCTGGATCTCCATCAAGAGGAACATGGCTATGAAGAAATGTTGCCACCGTATTTAGTAAACCGTACAAGTTTAACTGGTACTGGGCAACTACCGAAGTTTGAAGAAGATGCGTTCCTAATTGAAGAAGAGGACTACTTCTTAATTCCGACGTCTGAAGTTCCGGTAACTAATTTCTATCGCGATGAAATTTTAGATGGTGCAAAGTTGCCAATTGCTTTCACAGCATATAGCACGAACTTCCGCTCTGAAGCAGGATCTGCAGGTCGTGATACACGAGGATTAATTCGTCAGCATCAGTTTAATAAAGTAGAGTTAGTTCGTTTTGTGAAACCTGAAGATTCTTATGACGAGTTGGAGAAATTGACCGGACATGCAGAGAAAGTATTGCAGTTGTTGAAACTGCCTTACCGTGCTCTTAAGATGTGTACAGCCGATCTAGGTTTCACAGCCGCTAAGAAGTATGATTTAGAAGTATGGATTCCAACGCAGAATGTTTATCGTGAGATTTCTTCATGTTCAAACTTTGAAGATTTCCAAGCACGTCGAGCGCATATCCGTTTCCGTCGTGAACCAGGGGCGAAGCCTGAGTATGTGCACACATTGAACGGTAGTGGATTGGCTGTTGGTCGTACTGTAGCCGCTATTTTGGAGAATTATCAGCAAGCAGATGGTTCTGTTGTAATTCCTGAAGTACTACGTCCATATATGGGTGGCAAAGAAAAAATCGAAGCTCCTAAGTAAGTGAAAAAGCTATTTTGAACTGCGTTCCATAAATATGCTACTTCAAACAGTTTGTAATGAAAGAAGCCCGTGCTTACGAGTCTAACTCGAGGCGTTGGGCTTCTTTTTTTGCTGCTTTTCTTTTTTCACGCAGTGATCGAAAGAACGTGGTGAGGAGTTGACCGCACTCTTCTCCAAGGACACCTTCGGCTACGATACATTCGTGGTTGAATCTAGGATCGTTGAGCAGATGATAAAAAGTGTGGACGCAACCACCTTTTGGGTCACGTGCGCCGTATACTACTCTTGGTATTCTGGATTGAAGTATGGCTCCTGCACACATGGGGCAGGGCTCGAGTGTAACGTATAGAGTGGTGTCTTCTAAGCGCCAGCTTCCTATACTTTCACAAGCTATTTGGATGGCTGAGAGTTCAGCGTGTGTAACAGCATTTTGTGTAGTTTCTCGTAAATTATGGGCTGCCGCGATTACTACTTCGTTATGTACAATGACTGCTCCAATGGGTACTTCGGCAAGAGCCGCAGCCTTTTCCGCTTCTTGTATTGCCAATCTCATGTAGTATTCATCATCTTTCATCGAGTCATCACTCCTTATCAACAGTCTATCACGCTAAAAATCAAAATCAATTAGTGAAATGTTCCACGTGAAACAAGCGAGTAAAAGTTATTAAACAGCTCAATATAAGCTGCATTCTATACAGTAGTCTGTGGTAAAATGAGGTGGCAACGAATTGAAAGGGTGAGTGTTACATGTTTGTTCCGTTTATTGCGGTAGAAGGTCCGATTGGTGTAGGTAAGACTACGCTGACTGCAGCGATCGCTGACGCCTTTTCATATAATCAATTGAGAGAGATCAGTGGAGAGAATCCTTTTCTTAATAAGTTTTATCAAGATAAAGAAAAGTGGAGTTTCCAAACAGAGATGTTTTTCTTGTGTAATCGATATGAGCAATTAAAACAAATCAATAAAGAATACATATCGCAGGGGTTACCTGTGGTAGCAGATTATCATGTATTTAAAAACATGCTTTTCGCCCAGCGAACATTAGAGCCAAACGACTTTGTAAAGTATAAAGAAATCTATCACATTTTGACGAAAGATCTACCGATGCCGAATATTGTTGTTTCATTATCTGCATCCATTCCTACACTACTCAGCCGAATCGATGAGCGTGGTCGGTCGTATGAAGAAGATATGGATCCTGATTATTTACTTCAACTTTCCAATGATTATCGTACGTATTTGCCGGAATTTGAAGTGACATATCCTGATACGCAAGTTATTCATATAAATGGGGATGAAGTGGATTATGTCCGTAATAAAGAAGACTTGGCTGCAATAATAAGCAAAGTACGTGAAGTGGTCCAGAAAGGTTTGAAGCTAAATGAAGTCACATAATATACCGGAGAATAGTGTGTTTGCAGTAGCAGGAATGGTTGGAGTAGGAAAGTCGACTATGGCACACGCTATAGCCAAACGACTAGGTTTTCAAGAGTCGTTGGAAAATGTAGCGCAAAATCCATACTTAGAAAGATTTTATAATGATTTTGAGCGTTGGAGTTTTCATCTGCAAATTTTCTTTTTGGCGGAACGTTTTAAAGAACAAAAGCATATTTTCGAAAGTGGCGGTGGTTTTGTACAAGATCGTTCCATTTATGAAGATGTGGGGATTTTTGCTAAGATGCATGCAGATGAAGGGACCATGGAACCGATTGATTATGAGACGTATATGAATTTGTACGAAGCGTTGGTGATGACACCATACTTCCCACATCCAAATGCACTGATCTACTTGGAAGGACCATTACCCGTCATTCTAGATCGAATTGAAGAGCGGGGCAGGGATATGGAGCTGCAAACACCAAAAAGTTATTGGGAAGAGATGTATCGTCGCTATGAACAATGGATTGATTCATTTACTGCATGTCCAGTCATTCGGTTAAATATTGAGGAATATGATTTGTTAGGAAATGAAGAGGATATTGAGTTAATTATTGAGAAGATTAGTAAAGAAATGAAAAAGACGACACCCCTTGTGTAAGGAGTGTCGTTTATTTATTAATGAACGGGGACTTCTGTGAAAAATTCCTTGTATAGTTCACGAAGGACAAGATTTTCATCCTTTTCTTGAATACCGAATACTAAACTTACCTCTGAAGAACCTTGATTGATCATTTCTATATTTGCACCTGTTCGCGCAATAGCAGACGCCGCACGTGCTGCCAATCCTCTTGCGTGGCGCATGCCTTCACCCACGAGTACTACCATGGAATAATCACGCTGGAAATGTACATCGTCGGGACAGAGTTCTAGTTCGATACGCTTAACGATGCGTGCTTCTTTTTCAGGAGTTAAATGTTCATCACGAATAATGACAGACAGATTGTCTATTCCTGAAGGTGTATGTTCATACGGAATTTCTTCTTCTTCTAAAATTTGTAGTAAGTGACGTCCGAAACCGATTTCTAGATTCATCAAGTATTTAGCGACAAAGAGTGTGGAAAATCCTTTATCGGCAGCAATGCCAACTACCGATTGAAGATTATGATCACGGTCTCGCACAATCATCGTTCCGGGTGCACTTGGATTATTTGTGTTCTTAATACAAACAGGAATCTTGTAGCGGAATGCAGGTACTAATGCTTCTTCGTGAAATACAGAAAATCCGGCATATGCTAACTCACGCATTTCTCGGTACGTCATCGCATCGATCGCACGTGGGTTTTCTATAACCGTTGGATTTGCTGAAAAAACGGAGTCTACATCAGTGAAGTTTTCATATAGCTCTGCATTCGTTGCGGCCGCCAGTAGTGCGCCTGTGATATCGGAACCACCACGGTTGAACGTACGCAATGTTCCGTCTTCCGTATAGCCAAAGAAGCCTGGGAATACAATGATTCCTTCTTTATCGCGTAATTTACAAAGTTTTTCATTGCCTTCCGGAAGCGCACGTACACGTTCGGGACGGTGATTTACTAGTAATCCACCTTCACGAGGGTTTACATACTCTGCTTCTACACCGATATGACGGAAATAAGCTGCAATCATTTTAGCATTATTGTCTTCACCAGCGGCTTTCAAGCTATCCACGTATAGAACTTCATCCGATTGATCTTTATTAAGACGTCGAATGACATCTTGTTCAATGACTTGTGCAATTTCTTCATCTAAGCCAAGTCCATTCGCAATTTCCTTATAACGGTCCACAACCTTTTGTAGCGCGTCTGTTGTGTCTTCACCTGCAAGTGATGTTTCTGCTAAATCAATGAGCAAGTCTGTTACTTTAATGTCAGAGGAAAAACGTTTACCTGGTGCTGAGACTACGACAATCTTTCTTGATGGGTCGGATACGACAATGTCGACCACTTTACGAATTTGTTCTGCGGATGCGACGGATGTTCCGCCAAATTTACAAACTTTCATTATGTACCAGATCCTATCTACTTTGAGTTTATCTATCTATTTTTAGAAGATTCGTGAAAACAGGTTGTTATTAAAGGCAGAATTCTCTATAATTGTCCTTATACGAAGAACGATTGTTTTTTCATAGTGTACATATAGTTAGGAGAATCGTCAAATGAAAAATGAGAAAAATGAAATTAATATTGGCTTACTAGGTTATGGAGTAGTCGGAAGTGGTGTTGCAACAATTTTGCATAATCATCAAGATGACCTCCGACATAAACTTGGTGTTCCTGTATCCATCAAGAAAGTCCTTGTCAAAAACTTGGATAAGAAACGAAATGGCGTGATACCTAAAGAAATGTTCACTACATCACTTGATGAAGTGTTGAATGATCCTGAAATTGACTTGATTATTGAAGTGACAGGAGGTTCTTCTGAAGCAATTCGACGTTCACTTGAAGCTGGTAAGGGTGTTGTCACTGCAAACAAGGACGTCATGGCTGAATCTGGACCGGAATTATTGAAATTGGCAGATGAAAATAAATGCGACCTATTATATGAAGCGAGTGTAGGTGGCGGTATTCCATTAATTCGTACATTAGAAGATGGATTAGCGTCAGACCGCATCACCGCATTGACAGGAATCGTTAACGGTACGACTAACTTCATTCTAACAAAAATGAAGGATGAAAATAAGACCTATGAAGATGCATTAGCAGAAGCAACGCAACTAGGCTTCGCAGAGGCAGATCCTTCAGCTGACGTAGATGGTATTGATGCAGCACGTAAGATGGTAATTCTCGCGTCTTTATCCTTCTCCACAGAAGTGCATCTAGATGATGTATTTGTCCGTGGTATGAAGGAAATTGCAGACGGTGATCTTCAACTTGCGGAGCAGTTCGGTTATACAATCAAAATGACAGGATCAGCAAAGAAAGATGAAGAGGGAATTGAAGTGGCAGTTGAGCCGGTATTCGTTCATAACTCTCATCCGCTTGCTACAGTCAATAATGAATTCAACGCAGTGTATGTGTACAGTGATTCAGTAGGCGAGACAATGTTCTACGGACCTGGAGCCGGTTCATTACCTACAGCAACTTCCGTAACAGGTGACGTAGTGGCAGCTTGTCGCAATATTTTGCTAGGCGTGAATGGTAAGAGAATGCATGCGCCGCAATTTGAGCGCAAAGTAAAAACGGATGACCAGAAGTATGCCCGCTATTTCCACCGTATTACCGTACGTGATGAAGTAGGCGTGTTGACGGAATTGACATCTATTTATAGCCACCACAAAGCAAGTTTAGCAACAGTTGTCCAAGATTCCGATTTGCATAATGAAGGCGCGGATTTGATCTTTATTACACATAAAATTTCACGCCAACAACATTTAGATATTTTAGCTGACTTAAAAGATACACCTGCGGTTATTGATATTTCTAGTCATTACCGGGTGGAAGGAGAATAAGGGATTATGAGAAGATGGAATGGTTTAATCGAAGAATATAAAGAATGGTTACCAGTGACAGAAAACACGCCTGCCTTAACATTGCAGGAAGGGAATACACCATTGATCCACCTTGAGAACTTATCAAAACAATGGGGAATTAATCTTTATGTGAAAACAGAAGGAACAAATCCAACTGGTTCATTTAAAGACCGAGGAATGGTAATGGCGGTTGCTAAAGCTAAAGAAGAGGGAAAAACGGCTTTAATTTGTGCTTCAACAGGTAACACGTCTGCTGCAGCTGCAGCTTACGGTGCACGTGCAGGTATGCGCACAATCGTTGTTATTCCGGAAGGTCGTATCGCACTTGGTAAACTGGCACAAGCAAAAATGTATGGAGCAGAGATTGTTGCGATCGAAGGAAACTTTGATGAAGCACTTCGCATGGTTCGTGAGTTAGGCGAAGGGAAGATTGCTTTAGTTAACTCTGTGAATCCTTACCGCTTGGAAGGACAGAAGACGGTAGCCTTCGAAACAATTGAACAGCTTGGCAAAGTTCCGGATATCTTCGCTTTACCGGTTGGCAATGCGGGTAATATCTCTGCAGCATGGAAAGGTTTTAAAGAGTACGCAGAGAAAAAGGGCACGGGCACTCCGAAACTGCTTGGTGTTCAAGCTGACGGGGCTGCACCTATCGTATATGATCGTGTATTTGAAGAGCCTGAGACTGTTGCAACGGCTATCCGCATAGGGAACCCTGCAAGCTGGCACTTAGCGACACAAGCACTTGAAGAGTCTGGTGGGGATATTTTGTCTGCTACGGATGAAGAGATTCTCGAAGCATATCAATTACTTGCTGCAACAGATGGAATCTTCGCTGAACCAGCATCATGTGCGACAATTGCAGGAATCAAAAAACGTCTTGACGCTGGATTGATTGAAAAGGGAACGACGATTGTCGGAATCTTGACGGGCAATGGACTGAAAGATCCTGAAACAGCAATTAACGTTAATTCACATAAACCTATGATGACAAACGAGCAGTTCAACAACTTCTTGACAGAATTGAAAGAGGGGAACGACTAATGACAGAAGCCGGTTTTTCAGTGACCGTGCCAGCCACAACGGCTAATCTCGGACCCGGCTTCGATCATTTAGGTCTTGCCCTTTCACTTAACATGACGATAGAAGTTGCATCAGCTGAGGCGTGGCATGTGTTGTATCAAGATAAAGAATATGCTGCATTGCCAATGGACGAAACAAATTTGATTGTGCAGACTATACAACATGTTGCATCTACGTATGATCAAATCATTACACCGCAAAAATTAGTAGTTCGTTCAGACATTCCTCTAGGAAAAGGTCTGGGCAGTAGTGCTACGGCAATTGCTGCGGGCATTGAAATTGCAAGTGAACTAGCAGGTCTGCACTTGTCTCCAAAAGATAAATTGCGAATTGGCAGTGAACTAGAAGGACATGCAGACAATGTCACTGCTGCATTGCTTGGTGGCATGACGGTCTCTTACTTTACTGAAGACGAGATGGAAGTATTGTCTTTCCCAGCACCTCCTATTGGTGTGGTCATCCTTGTCCCGCCTGTTGCTTTGAAAACAGAAGCCTCACGAGGGTTACTGCCTGAACACTTAACACATATAGTAGCAGTACGCGGGAGTGCTGCTGGCAGTGTGATGACGGCTGCCATTGCACAATCCGATTGGGTGACTGCAGGACGTATGATGGAACGTGATCTATACCATGAACCGTATAGAAAAGTTGGTTTCCCTAACTTTGATGAAATCCGTATGGCTTGTAAAGAAGCAGGGGCATACGGTATGACGATAAGTGGGGCAGGACCGTCACTTTTCGTAGCCGTACCACCGGAAACCGAGCAACAAGTGGCGGCTTCATTAGAACAGCGCTTTCCACATTATCAAGCACTAGCGCTTCAACCAGCACAGAATGGTGCATTCATTACAAAATAAAAACATCGTCAGGACTGAATTAGTCCTGACGATGTTTTTTTGTACTATATTTCATTATTTGCACTTCTATTTTTAAGCAATAAAAAAACGTTACATCGAGTAACGTGTAGAGTCAAAATATGGCGGAGGAAGAGGGATTCGAACCCCCGCGGGCTTTAACACCCCTGTCGGTTTTCAAGACCGATCCCTTCAGCCGGGCTTGGGTATTCCTCCGTATTAGACAAATAATATCTTACCACGGTATTTTGAACACGTCAACTACTTTTTGAATTTTTCTTTGCGACGATAAATAAAGCGCCAGAAATAGAAACTCATCAAAGCAATAGTTTGTATAAGAGCAGCATACATAAAGTTGAAGTCTGAACTTGAGAAAATGATGACCAACAGCCCAAGCAAGACGGCAGGTATGACAGTGGCCGCGTAGACGCGCACTTCGGGATTGCGGAAACTAAGCTCATAACGTTTAGTTTGATCCATGCTCTTCACCTCTCTTGTTTCAATTAGTATACCATTTTGTAGCGATGGGTGACCAGACTCTTCTGCTTGCATACTGATGAGGTAATAATTTTTCGCGTACTAGATAAAAGGTTTACCATTGCAATCATTATTAACTATGGGTATAATAAGAAATGCCGTGCTAGGTGGGGAATTAGCGGTGCCCTATAACTTGCAATCCGCTCTAGCAAGACTGAATTCCTTTTCTGAGGCTGTCCGCATGTAGGGTCTGCCTTTTGCACGTAGTGTTGACGCTTGGGTCCTGCGCAATGGGAACCCATGAACCATGTCAGGTCCGGAAGGAAGCAGCATTAAGTGGACTCTCTCATGTGCCGCGGGGTAGCCTAGGCCGAGCCAACGACAAGAGTAACGCTTATGTGCGGCAGTCGAAGAAAGGTGCACGGCTTTAATTCAATAATTCACTCGTCCATTTTACTATGGGCGAGTTTTTTATGTCCCGTAAATAGTGTATACTTCTGAATAGCACGTAGAACTGAAAGGGAGCGATTTACAATGTCTGAGAAGAAAATGAACGTTGAAAGTTTTAATTTGGATCATACGAAAGTGAAAGCACCTTATATTCGTTTAGCGGGAACTTCAGAAGGAAAGAATGGCGACAAAATTTTGAAATATGATATCCGTTTCTGCCAGCCAAATGTGGACCATATGGATATGCCTGCACTTCATTCGTTAGAGCATATGATGGCAGAATTTAGTCGTGACCATTCAGATCAAATTGTTGATATTAGTCCCATGGGTTGTCAGACAGGCTATTACTTGGCTGTAATCAATCATGACGACTATGATGATATTCTATCTATAGTAGAGAACACATTAAAAGACGTACTGGCAGCAACAGAAGTGCCAGCATGTAATGAAGTACAGTGCGGCTGGGCTGCGAGCCATAGTCTAGAAGGTGCGAAAGAAATCGCGCGCACAATGCTCGATAAGAAAGATGAGTGGACTAAAGTATTTGCGTAAGATAGCTGAGCGATTAGCGGTGAAAAAACGTGTTTCATGATATAATAAAAGTATTATGCATTTGGAGAAAAAGGGGGAAACGCAGTTGATTTATCAAGCACTATACCGCGCTTACAGACCACAGACATTTGGTGAAATGTCAGGTCAGCAAGCGATTAAGCAAACTCTGCAAAATACCCTTCTCCACCAGAAGACGACGCATGCTTATCTATTCTCGGGACCTAGAGGGACAGGGAAGACGAGTGCGGCGAAGATTTTTGCTAAAGCCTTAAACTGTGAAAACGGACCGGCAGCAGAACCTTGTAACGTATGTGAGACGTGCAAGAGCATTACCGAAGGGTCCAATACAGACGTGACGGAATTTGATGCGGCTTCTAACTCGCGCGTCGAAGAGATCCGTGACATTATCGAGCGTGTGCATGTAGCACCGTCAAATGCGCGATTTAAAGTCTATATCATTGATGAAGTGCATATGCTTTCCAATTCAGCTTTTAACGCTTTGCTGAAGACATTGGAAGAACCCCCTGCTCATGTCGTATTTATTCTAGCGACTACAGAACCTCACAAGTTACCACTCACCATTATTTCTAGATGTCAGCGATTTGATTTCAAACCGATTACGTCACCTGAAATCATTGAGCGAATGGAAAAGGTTATTGGTGATATTGGAGTTACTGCCGATACTGGAGCATTACGTGCCATTGCACAAGCTGCGACAGGCGGAATGCGAGATGCGCTCAGTATGCTCGATCAAGCCGTATCGTTTAGCGGAGATGAGTTGACGACAAGTGACGCGTTGCTGGTGACTGGAGCAATCGGTGAAGAAATCTTTTATCAGCTAGCGCAGGCGATTCAAGCGAAAGACGCCGGATCCGCATTGTCCTTGCTGCATGAGTTAATCGCAGAGGGGAAAGATGTAGGCCGACTTGCAGAAGACATGATAACATTTTTCCGAGATATGTTATTACTTGGCACTGCGCCTGAATTGACAGATCTTCTGGAATTGATTTCAGACGGTGGTAAATTTAAAGAGCTAGCTCAAGAGTTCCATTCGGATGAATTATACCGATATATCGATATCCTTTCGAAAACACAACAGGAAATGCGTTTTTCCAATCATGGTAAGGTGTACATTGAATCTGCTTTATTAAAAATGATTCATTCCGGAGAGCAACGACAAGTATCTACTTCTGTAGCCGACCCTGAAATGGCACAAAAGCTTGCAGTGCTGGAACAAACCGTTAGACAACTCCAGCAACAATTAGCAGCAGGGGCTGTGCAGCAAGCCGCTGAGCCACAAGCACCGGCAAAAAGAGCAGCTTCAACTGCTTCCAGATCTGCTAAAGTACCAACGGGTAGGATTGTAGAAGTATTAAAGGCAGCAACGAAGTCTGATATTCAAGTGATTCGCGAGCAATGGGCAGGTATGATGCAAAGCATGCAACGTTCACATGCTGCTTTATTGGAAGAGACGGAGCCTGTAGCAGCATCCGAGACGGCATTTGTGCTAAAATTCAAATATGAAATTCATTGCCTGATGGCTTCTGAAAATGCTACATTACAAGCAGGCTTATCGGATGCGTTACTTCGATTGACAGGTAAAGGTTATGAAGTAGTCTACGTAGCAGAAGAAAGCTGGTTAGAAGTCCGTGCTGATTTCATTCGGAAAAGTGGATTGGCTAGTCAGAAAAATAAAGAAAACCCTCAACAATCAGAGGAGGAACAACCCATTTCAGCGTTCATGGAAGAAGCAACGATTGAAGATGCTGATCCACTCGTAACTGAAGCTGAAAACTTGTTCGGAAAAGATTTTATAACTATAGAAGAGTAAATTACTAAGGAGGAATTAATTATGCGTGGAGCAGGAAATATGCAAGGTATGATGAAACAAATGCAGAAGATGCAAAAGAAGATGGCAGAGGCACAGGAAAACCTAGGAAATGAGCGAATGGAAGGTACAGCAGGTGGCGGTATGGTCAAAGTAATCGTCTCAGGTCATAAAGAAGTCCTTGAAGTGATTATCGATCCAGAAGCGGTAGATCCAGAAGACGTAGAAATCCTACAAGACTTGATTGTTATCGCTACAAACGATGCAATTGCAAAAGCAGAAGAAATTACGAACTCCACAATGGGCCAATTTACAAAAGGAATGAACTTGCCCGGGATGTTCTAGGAGGTTGTATAATGCATTATCCTGAACCTATATCTAAATTAATGGATAGTTTTATGAAATTGCCAGGCATCGGCCCCAAAACTGCGGGTCGTCTGGCGTTTTTTGTATTAAGTATGAAGGAAGATACCGTACTAGACTTTGCTAAAGCATTAGTTGACGCGAAACGTAATCTGCAGTTCTGTTCAGTCTGTGGTCATATTACGGATATTGATCCATGCTATATCTGTCAAGATCAATCCCGTGACCGCACAACAATCTGTGTAGTGCAGGATCCCAAAGACGTAATTGCTATGGAGAAGATGCGTGATTATCGTGGGTTGTATCATGTATTACAAGGTGCTATATCGCCGATGGATGGCATTGGCCCAGAAGATATCAATGTCCCTTCGTTGTTAACTAGACTTCAAGATGACGAAGTGCAGGAATTGATTCTTGCGACGAACCCTACTATAGAAGGAGAAGCGACAGCCATGTATATTTCAAGGCTCGTCAAACCATCTGGAATCACGACAACACGTATTGCACACGGCTTACCGGTCGGAGGAGATCTGGAATATGCAGATGAAGTTACGTTGTCTAGAGCGTTGGAAGGTCGCCGAGAACTATAGAAGAAGTTTAAAAGATAGAAACAAGTGGACTACAATTCCACAGAGACGCATATAGATAAGTATCTATGAGATAGAAAGGGCGTTTTCTGTGAGGATTTTAGTCATAGCTATATTTGGAGTTGTATCATTACTACTGTTGAGCATGAGCCGAACCACTCTTGAGAAGAACATGGAGCGCTTATCGGTTTTTTGGTTTAGATTGGCGTTTGCGTTCTTTATTCTCTTCTTAATGAATATTGCCGGTGGATTTATCGGAATATATGTACCTGTGAACATTGCATCAGGCATGATTCTGGCCATACTAGGAATCCCAGGATTCGCAGCGTTATGCGGTTTCGCCATTCTTTTTTAAAAGAATGGTGAAAAAGCTTGCATTCCTTTAAACACGGTGGTATATTTATAAGCGTCGCATTGAGCAGTTGCGAAAACATCAAACTTAATAAAGAAAAACATTTTAAGTGAAAGTGTTGAC
>NZ_PDYP01000027.1:0-19766 GCF_002743115.1 Sporosarcina sp. P17b
AATTTCTAAATCTAAAGGTAAAATCAGTTGGTTCATGTTATAATCTTTAAACATAAGGATACCTCCGATACTTTTTGTTGTGGTGACTAAATTTTATCAGAAGGTATCCTTTTTTTCTTCCTAAAACTAAAAAAATATATAAAAAAGAACGGACCCCATAAACTTCAATGGGTCCGTTCTTTTTCAATATGAGGAGGGTTTTGTCCCAGCCTCTTTGTTTATAAATATTTAGCTCATCCAATTGGACTGTGTTGAGACATATTCGTCAGGTGAAGGTCCTGGTGCCATCGGGGGTTTCTTTGTGAAGCAAAGAATGGCCGCGATATAGAGTAGGATGGATGGTAAGGATAGAATTCCACCTAGTAAACCTGCAATAATGAATAATATTCCCGCTGTTTTCGGACTTTTATTATTCCAAACTTTCACTAATCCGATAATGTTCAATACTAACCCTATAAACGCTACTGCTACTAAAACCCAAATGACGGTGGAAAATGAGCCCATGAACGACATGAACATATCCACTTCGTCTGTGTTTAATACACCTTCATTCACTATTTCCATTCGAAACTCTTCCATGAATGTCGGATCCGTGCTTGCCATATTCCAAAAGAATGCAATTAGCGCGGTACCTACAACACTCAATGTTAATAATATCAATGATATGATACCGAGTATGCGCTCTGCTGTACGATTAATCATTCCACATCACCCTCTTCTGCTAATTTGTTTCTCTATTACTTATACGCGAGTAAAGCGAGAAAAGTTTCAAAAAGTGATGTGGAACATTCATCACGTATCTATTCCATCACAATACTTATGCTTTCACGTCGTTGTATTCATCACTTCGATCAAATGCATTCACTACGTATGAGCAGACCGCTTTCATCTTCAATCCTTTATCACGTGCATTATCAGCTGCTTGGTCAAGTAGTTTTTTTGCAACCCCTTGACCACGCAAGGATTCGTCTGTATACGTATGTGTCATCGTCATAATACCATTCTCTTCAGACCATTCGATTTCGGCTTTTACTTCGCCAGCTACTTTATACTGATAAGCGTATTTATTGCCACCTAACTCCGCAAGCTCAAAATCAATACCTTCACGCTGTTCATTGTTTTTGTTTTCACTCATGCAGATCTCTCCTTTGTAGTTGTACTTCTACCCTATAACGTACCACAATGGCATCTTAACTAAACAAAGATTTGAGCGAATCCGCCATATTTCTGAAAAATTCTTTTACCTTCTCCCAGAAGCTCGGATCGATATCACCTAACTTATCTTTGATTTTCAAGGCCATATCGGACAGTTGTTCATTCAGCTTCGTGAAGTCGATGTCTAGTTTCGAAATTCGATCCATTAAATCGATTAACAATTGGCGATCTGCATCATTCAATTCGATATTAAATTTCTTTAATTGGTCTTGGACAATCTGTTCTACGTCTTCTTTGGTCGCAGGCTTCTGTTCTGAAATCTGCTTTTTGATTTCCGTCAGCAACTTAGCAACTTCGTCTTGATCGACACCTGCTTTTTCTGAAAGCTTTGTCGCCAAACTCAATTCATCATTTGCTACATCGGTACGCTCCGTATCCAGAACCTCTCCAGATACTTCATACGCCTTGTAGATTCCAACAAGAGCTGAGTGGCCTGTTACTTTTTTGGGAGCCGCTACTTCTACGACCGCATCTTCTATACCTGCTGTTAACATTGCAGTTGCATACATATCCGTTGTTACTTGTGTAATATTGTCTGGTGTTACAATATTGATGACAATACCTTCACCTTCTTCTTGTCTGGTGATTTTCGCAGAAGAATACATACGCGCATTGCGGTCGCCGCCAGGAATGTATTTAATTAAATCATTGCCGTCCACTGACAGCTCTTCCACTTCAGCTTCCTCAGCCACTTTTAGACTTTCTTTAACACTCGCTTTTTCATCATCCGATAAATTAGCACCATACACTACAATTGGAACTCCAAGTTTTTCATTAATGACATCATCCGCTGAAACAGCAGAGGGCGCTATGATTGCAACCATCATCATGAAAGCCAATAGAGAGGCTAATCCTCTTTTCATACAGTCACTCCTCCTTGTTCTATATGTATAGATACGTTGAGGTTCATGGAAAAGTTGCGTTTGTTACACTATTAAAGTCGTCCAGCCATCTTGTTGTGTAATTCTTCGCTCTCTCATCAACGTGCCTAATGCCCGTTTGAAAGCACCTTTACTCATCTGGAACATCTCTTCGATTTCTTCAGGAGTAGATTTATCGGTAAATGGCATTTTACCACCTGATTGTTGTAAGTACGCTAGTATTTGCTCTCCATCTGTTTGCAAGCGATCTTGTTTTCTCGGCAACAATGAACCATTCATCGTTCCATCCTCATGGACATCGATAATACGAACATCTACTTCTTCGCCTAATCTAGGTTCTTCTTTACGCTCTGTCTCGTGAACAAAAATACGTTGTATATCTTCCGTCAACAAGAATGTGCCGATTGGCAACAAGCGGTAAGCTCTTGCTTTAACATTCTGATTGTACATGTCTGATTCCGCCATAGTATAGTGCTCCAGAATTCTTTCTTCTGTAACTAGACGTCCGAATAAATTACCGCCAGGATCTGTGCGAAGCGTCATATACAATTCGTCGCCCAGCTGTGGCCATAATTCTTTAATCTGCGGGAAGTCGGCCCGATTGATCAGTACTTCAAATGATGCACCAATATCTACATAAACCCCTTCACTTCTTTCCAAACGAATAACTTTCGCCCATCCGAATGAATTCATCGTAACTGTTGGTATTTGTGCAGTGCCGGTCAGTTCGCCTCTTCTATTGATATAAAGAAAGACTTCAATGGTCGATCGTTCTTGTGCATCGGGCGCTTCAGATTCATTCATATAAATCTCTTCTCCAGCAGCGTCCAATACAAAGCGCGAACCTTCTTTGCGAAGGATTTCAAGTGTTGCAAGTGTACCTGGTTGTAATAATGTCATATGGATAGTCCTCTCTAGAGTGCTTTACTTTTTAGTTTTTTCACGAATTCAGGATCAGACTCGAGTGTCTCCACCAAATCAGTAATGCGATCCATCGCATTCCAGCTTAGGTGATGTTCAATCCCTTCTACATCTCCGTAGATATTTTCTTCTTCCACGCCAATGATACGCAAAAATTGTTCTAGTAATTCATGGCGATGTACAAGTTTTTTACCAAAGCGTAAACCGCGATCAGTTAATGCCAATCCTCTGTAGCGCTCATAGTGCACGTAACCTTCACGATCAAGACGCTGAGCCATTTTCGTTACGGAGGACGGAAGGACAGAGAGTGCCTCTGCCACGTCGGACACACGCGCTTCTCCTCTTGCTTCTAGCTGCAAATAGATTTGTTCAATATAATCTTCCATACTGGGTGTAGCCAAACTATCGCCTCCTCATTTGACCGCCAACATCTACAAATTATTATCTTAAAAGTTTAAGATTTGAAAGCGTGGGTAAAATACTTATATAGCAAATAACAATGAAAAGGAGTTGATTCACTATGGGTCGTATATTATGGCTTGTTATTGTAGTACTAATAGCATTATGGGTAATTGGTTTAGTAGCGAATATTGGCGGTGGGTTAATCCACACACTTTTAGTAATTGCCGGCATTATCTTTGTTATTCAATTAATAACTGGAAGACGATCGGTATAGTGAAAACTACCGTATAGTGCTCCTTTTGTGATCAGGTAATTCTTGCGTATACACATGTGTTGCGTAAGCATTGCCCATTCGCAGAAGGGGCATTTTTGCGTAAAATACCTTCCAGTTCAAACCCAGTTCTCTTTGCTACTGCGCGACCTTTACTGTGATTCTCATCACAGAAGAATTCCACCCGTGCGGCCGATAAATCGGCAAACGCAAATCCCACAAGTTCTTTGAGTGCTTCCGTCATATACCCTCGACCTTCAAACTTTGTGTCCAACCAATATTCCACTTCAAATTTCCGAATACCCCAGTCGATTCTATGGAATCCTGCACAGCCAATAAACTCACCTGTTTCTCTTAAGAATAAGTGAAAGCTTAAAGACTTCCTGCCAATAAATTCTGAAACAGACTGACGAACATATTCTTCTGTCGACTCAATTGTCATTTCTTTTTGTGCCCATTCAGTCCACTTTCGTAACGTAGGCATTGAATGCGAAACAGCACCCCAAACATCCATCGCGTCATTTAATTCAGGTGCTCGTATATATAACCGTTCAGATTGCATCTGCTCTCTAAAGCCGGGTATACTTTTTTCGAAACGCTCTCTGTCTTCCCAACGTACAGGAGTTGTCGTACCCGCCTCGTAGTCTTCTCTCGTCATACCATAGGTTACCGCATCATAATACGTGTTTTCTTTCGGTAAGAACCATGCTTGACGCAAATGTGCTTCCTTTACAAAGCCTGCCCGTTCAAATGCTTTGCGCATTGCAGCATTGTCGTGGCGTGTATGTCCTTCAATACGAATCTTGTGCTCAGGTAACTCAAATACATACTGCGTGAGCTTTTTTAATGCACGAGAACCATATCCGTAGCCCCTGAAGTGATCAGCAATCCGAAGGTCGAATAAGGGGACATCTTCTTGTAAGTCATAGACTTTCACGATTCCCACTTTTTCATTTTCATTATTTTCAATCCAGAACGTTTTTACGTCATCAGATGCATAGCCGCCCTCTTCGATCGACTTTTCAAGTAACTCGCGACCAGGCTGACTAATATCATGGTAGGGCCATGAGTTTGTTGTCATAAACTGAATTAGTAAATCTTGTTCTTCTATTGTCCATTCTTGTAAACGCATTAAAACTCCTCCATCATGCCTGCCTGTATGCAAGCGCCACACGTGACGTTACATCGTTTGCTGGGCTTCAATTGCGTGTTCGTAAGCAATCTTCACCAGGTCTGCAACATGTTCATCTGCTAAAGAATAGTATACCATTTTTCCACGTCTTTCTGATTTGGCCAATGAATGATCCCGTAAATAACGTAAATGATGGGAAGCGGTAGCGGATGAAGATTGAATCACTGCCGCTACATCACAGACACACATTTCTGATTCCAAAGTCAGTGAATAAGCAATACGCAAACGTGTTTCATCAGCCAGTGCTTTGAATATTTGTACCATCTCGGTTACATCTGGAAGTTCTTTACGAATTTTACGAACAACATCTTCGTGCACAATCGTTACTTCACAGGCATCTTGGTTTACCACTTTTTCACCTCATTCAATAGACTGTAGATTACGGTCATTATATAGAATATTATTCAGAAAATCAATTTGATCAAATGGTCGTTTGAATCAATATTCTAATCATTTATCCGATCTTTCCCCGTGAATCTTTTCATATAATTCATCTTCTGTAGAAATATCCGCGAGCTTCACTTTCGACCGATACGCAGCACGAATAATTACATGCCCAGCTACCGGCGCTGTCAAAAAGACAAAGCCGATACCTAGAAGAAGACGTACACTTACAAAGTTTTCCGAGAAGAGAAAATAGATGAACGCGCCCGATAATGTCAATAACACGGCCAACGTTGAACTTTTCGTTGCAGCATGTGATCGAGTATAAACATCTGGCAAGCGAATCAAACCAAAGACACTCAACATACTGGCAACAGCGCCTGTCAAAATCAATAAAGCCCCTATAAATTCACCAATCCCGCTTACGTTCAACGATTTTCCCCCTCTCAATAAACTTGGAAAATGCAATGGTTCCGATAAAGGATAGAATACCAAGAATCAAAATCGCTTCCAAAAATGCTTTTGTATTTAAAATCACAGACACGACTGCAATCGTAGCAATCAAATTCACTCCAATGACATCGAGTGCTACGACGCGATCCGGCAGCGAAGGCCCTAGGATAATCCGGATGACGGCGACCAAAATAGTCAATGCGAATAGTATGACCGATATAGTAAGCATACCTGCTATCATCGTGTCACCTCCATAATCGCTTTCTCGAAATTCTTCAGTTGCTTAATCAATCCGGCACGAGACTCTTCGACATCCATTGCATGGATATATAATTCGTTGCCTTCAGGTGATACTTCCATCACAACCGAACCCGGTGTCAGAGTTAGCAACATGGACAGCACGGTCACTTCAACATCACTCGTCAAGATCGTCTCGTACTTAAAGATACCCGGCTTGATTTGCAATGTAGGTCTCATGATTTGGGAGATAACCACAAAACTTGATTGCGTTAGCTCTCTTATAAAGATCAACAAAAGCTTGCAAGCAGCGTATACTCTGCGTAAATAGAAATGGGTGCCAAAAAAACGACTCATGGCGAAAATGATTCCGAGTCCGACTAAAAAACCCATGAAAAACGTATTGAATCTCAGCTCGTCTTCATCCATTAATAACATCCATAAAAACGCAATGAATAAATTCAGCAGAAGTTGTATTGGCATGGCCATTTCTCCCTTCTATTTTAAATCGTCGCCCAGAACGGCACGAATATATTGTTCGGGATTGGCCAGCGTATCGGCTGCGTCTTGTATATAAGGTGCTATTAACTCTGCACCGATACCTAATCCCACTACTAGTACCGCAAGTAATACTAGCGGTAACCCCATCTTCTTCTCAAATGGCTTCTGATCATCTTCGCTGATCGTCGTTTCTCCCCAAAAGCTGTTGAGGAAAACACGCAGCAATGAATATAACACACCAATACTCGACAAAAATGCTACGACCAGCAGTACATACGATCCCTTTTCAATTGCACCCAAGCCTATATACACTTTTCCAATAAAACCGCTTAGGGGTGGAATACCTGCAATGGCAAGCATCGTCATGAAAAACAACCAGCCGGCAAGCGGATAGTTCCGGATCAATCCACTGATCTCATGAAACTTCGTACGACCTGTTAAATACACGACTGTGCCTGCCAATAAAAACAGCAATGCTTTACTTACCATGTCATGGACTAAATAATAACTTGCTCCCTGAAATGCTGTATACGTACCAATCGCCAAACCTGTCAGCACAAAGCCGACGGAAATGATCACGTTATATGAAACGATCTGACGCACGTCTGTATAGGCAATAGCTCCGAGACAGCCCGCTACCATCGTCAAGACCGCCAGCACACCAATGATTGTATAAATTAATGGATCATGTATGAATATTAACGTGAACATCCTGTATAGCGCGTAAATCCCGACTTTCGTTAATAATGCGCCGAACAGAGCAGCAACCGCTGTAGGTGGTGCGGAATAGGAACCAGGCAACCAGAAATACATTAACAAACCCGCTTTTAAACTAAAGACAATCAAGAAAATGATCGCAATTAAGGTTAGCAGCGGTCCTTGTCCCGTTTCCGCCACGCGGACTGCGACATGTGCCATGTTTAACGTACCAAGAGCACCGTATAAATACGCAATACCCAGCAAGAAAAACCAAGATGCCAATACATTGATCAAGACATATGTAATACCTTCTTTCAATTGCATCTTGCGTCCACCAAGAGTTAGCAATACATAGGAAGCTAGTAACATTACTTCAAAACAAACAAAGAGGTTAAATAAATCTCCAGTCAAAAACGAACCGTTGACACCCGCGACCAAAAACAGGAAGAACGGGTAGAAAAACATGGTCTCTGTCTCTACTCCTGTCGAAGCGAATGAATACAGTAAAATAATACTTGAAACAACGCATGTGGTAAGTACTAGCAACATAGCGAATGAATCGCCCACAAACAAAATACCATGTGGTGGTAGCCAGCCTCCAAAATCTAGTCGCATAATGCCGTGCAGATGAATTTGCTGCAGACAATACGCAGCGATCCCAGCAGAAGCAATTATCGTTAGAATACTCAGCACACGTTGCAAACGGATATAGGGGCGTAAGAACACTAAAATCACACCTATCAAAATAGGCAGAATCATAGGCAATACTAATAAATTATTCATCTTGTCGTCCTCGCAATCCAGGTCCCCGGTTAGACTCCTGATACAAACGGTAAGATAATACGAGCAAAAATGCCGTCACCGCAAAGCTGATGACAATCGCCGTTAAAATAAGCGCTTGTGGTAAGGCATCCGTATATTCAGCCGCATTTTCTGTCAGCAAGGGCACATCCCCTTTTTTCAAACCGCCCATCGTCAGTAATAATAAGTTAATGGCATGCGATAGGATTGCGGTCCCTAAAATGATTCTCAACATCTCTTTTGACAGAAGTAAATAGACGCCTACAGTCACCAGCACTCCAACCAGAAGGGTAATTAATGTCTCCATTACTCCACGTCCTCACTGATTCCTAAAATAATGGTCACGACGACACCGAGCACAGTCAACGCGACGCCCGCTTCGAAAATCGTCATCGTTCCAAGTTCCGTCTCACCGAAAACCGGTAAATCCACTAGCCACGTTGTCTGGGTCAGGAAAGGCTCGCCGAACACTATCGACAACATCCCCGTCCCTACCGCCAGCAACACACCAAGTGCCGCCACTCGCTTAAAATCAAACGGTGTTCCGCGGTGAACGGTTTCTATGTCATAAACCAAGTACAATAATACAAACGCCGAAGAGAGTACAAGTCCGCCAATAAAGCCACCACCCGGACTATTGTGTCCCGCTAAAAACAGCTCCACGCCAAACGTCAAGATGATGAAGAAAACAATCTTCGTGACTGTTTGTAAGATCACATCATTTTTCTTCAGAGTGATCCGCTCCCTTCTTGCGACGCAGTTTGACTAATGAGTAAACGCCAAGACCTGCGATGAACAATACCAATACCTCAAGCATCGTATCGAACGCACGGAAGTCCCCAAGTATCGTGTTGACCACATTTAGACCGCCAGCAATCCTTGATGCCGTTTCATAATAAACTGAGATAGATGGATAGATGGAATGACCTTGCACGAGTAGAGCAACCACTGTGACGGCTATTCCCGAAGCGATCGCGATCAATCCATTACGCACTCGCATGGAAATCGATTTATGTTCAGGCTTCCACTCCGGTAAGTAATAGAAGCAGAGCAAGAACAACACTGTTGTGACCGTCTCGACAACTATTTGCGTCAATGCCAAGTCTGGTGCGCGGAATACGACAAATAGAATCGCAATCGAATAGCCCAATACACCATTAAGAACAATAGCAGCAATCCTTGATTTCGCATACAAAATCGCCACACTTGAGCACATCATGACGAAGATAATAATGCCTTCATTGATCTCAATTGGGGCATCATTCGAAAAGTCGAAAATGAATTGTTGAAAACCTAGTAACCCTACTCCGACAAGTGCAATGAAAACTAACATGATGTAAGCAACATAGTCACGTACCGATCCAGTCATGTAGGCTTTCGTCACAACAGAAGCGATTCGTTCAGTGCGAATTAAAAACGCATTATAAAAGCGGTCGAGTGTCCATTGTAAAAAGCCTAATCTGTAAATGCCTTTCCAGTAACGCAAGAAACGATACAGTAAGATTCCGGCGACAATCAAACCAATCGTCATAAAGATTGGCATCCTCCATCCATGCCACACATGAATTTCAGGTACTAGACCGGTCATTCCTTCAAATTTTGGATACACGGCATTCATTGCGGGCCCTAAAATATACGTACCGAGCAGATTCGGGAAGAAAAATATCAGTACGACTAGACTCCCAAGAACTATCGGTGAAATCAGCATTTGAATCGGTGCTTCATGTGCTGGTCGCTGTCCCGACATCGGTGGCGGTACTTTGCCGAAAAACGTCTGAAACACAATAATCATACAATAAATGAAAGTGAATATACTTCCGATCCATGCAACGATCGGGAACAACAACACCATCGAATCCATCGTCAACAGATTCGCATCTTTCAATGACAGCATGGCTTCAAAAAAGAGTTCCTTACTTAAGAAGCCGTTAAATGGTGGAAGGCCCGCCATGGAAAAACTACCGATCAGTGCGATGGTAAACGTGATCGGCATAATAGTAGCTAATCCACCGAGCCGTTTAATATTACGTGTACCTAGCTGATGATCTAAAATACCGACGACCATAAATAAAGCGCCTTTAAAGGTAGAATGATTGATTAAATGAAATAATGCAGCGAACGTCGCAGCAGTAAATAATGCAATTTGCGCACTCTCAGAAGATGCGAATGCCAGTGAACCGATGCCTAACAAACTCATGATCATTCCGAGCTGACTCACTGTAGAGAACGCGAGTAGAGCTTTTAGATCCGTTTGCTTCACTGCATTTACAGACCCCCATAGCATCGTCAATAATCCTACACATGACACAACATAGAACCATGTCGCATCACCTGCGAAAATTGGTGTGAAACGTGCCACTAAATAAATTCCTGCTTTAACCATCGTCGCGGAGTGTAGATACGCGCTGACGGGCGTAGGTGCTTCCATTGCATCAGGCAACCAAATATGGAATGGAAACTGTGCAGACTTAGTGAACGCACCGAGCAAAACAAGTAGCATAGCAGGGATGAATAACGAATCCGCTGCAATCACTTCCCGCATAGCGATTAATTCCTGCAAATTAAATGTCCCTGTGATCGTATAGAGCATTAAAAATCCAACTAACATGAAGACACCGCCCGTGACGGTAATGAGCATGGATTTCTTCGCTCCGTATCTGGATTGTTTTCGGTGATACCAAAATGCAATCAATAGAAAGGAGGAAATACTCGTTAATTCCCAAAATACGTAAAGAACGATCAAGTTATCAGATAAAACGACTCCCAACATAGCGCCCATGAAAAGCAGTAAATATGTATAGAAACGCCCGATCGCTTCTCGCTCTGAAAGATAATAAATGGAATACAACACAACTAAACTTCCAATACCCGTAATCAATAAAGCAAAAATCATACTCAATCCATCTAAATGAGTGGAAAAATGTACACCCGCAGAAGGTATCCAAGGGAATGTATATAAATAAGAAGCTCCATTTGAAAGCGATGGAACTAGGCGGAGTAATAAAATGAATAAGAAGAGCGGAATTGTAATCACGAACCAACCAATCCGTCGACCTGTCAGGAATTTATGTATAAATGGCACTAAACATGCTGCGATAAATGGTAAGAAAATTGCTAGCAAGACAGTTATCAATCTAACACCTCCAAAAAATATTTTTTTATATAATACTGAGGGACTCTTGACTGAACCCTATACGTTATGCATAATGGGACTCTAAGTATAGAATATATTCTCTACTGAAAAGTATACACTACTTTATCAAAAACCGCATAGGAAGCGCGGTCAGCATACTGTAAGGCCAAGTTCGTAATCCCGTCTCTGGGATGAGGTTCTCTGGCGGAATTGCAGCGGAAAGCATTCCCCTAATATGTGAACCGAATACACGTAGTTTATAGAATTCAAAGAGGTGAAGAGTCATTATGGGCAAAATGAAAAGCCGTATGGACGAGAGCATTCTCGTTTGTGTGTATTACGGTCCAAATGGTGAACGTCTCATTAACAGAGGATATAAAATTGCTGCAATCATGGGCTGTCCACTCTATATCCTGACCGTCGACCCTGCTCCACTAGATGATTTCGATGTGGAGAAGTCAGAGTATGTAGACCGTTGGAAAGAACTTGCGGAAGAGTTGGATGTAGAAGCGTTCATTATTCGCGATGATGAGAAGCGCCCTACTGCAAAAGTCATCAAAGAAGTGGCTCACCAGTACGGTATTACACAGATTATTATCGGACAGACTGCACAAAGTCGCTGGGAAGAAATCACAAAAGGTTCATTCATGAACGTTCTGTTGAGAGAAATTCCATTTGTGGACTTTCATGTCGTGTCGGTTGATCGTGCGATTAAGGTTGAGACGGAAGGGACGTTTGAAAAGGGAGTACGTGCCTATCTGGTTCCAGATGGCGATAACTTCCGCATAAACTTCACGCTTTCGAAACATGCGCAGTACGAGGGAATTTTCTTTAAGGAGATCGGTACGGATTTCAATAACGGTCTTTTTAAGTTCATGCAGAATAATAAGATCTGCCAGGTACAGATAGAAGATGACCAGGTGATCGACTCAAGCAAGATCCAGTGCAAGATACAGAATTAATATCACTTGAGATGTCCCAGGATGGGGCATCTCTTTTTTGTGTAGGGTTAGAGTCAAATGCAAAGGTCTTGGAATGGGGTTCTATAGAAGTGAGTGAGTTTGTGAGTGGTTCGGGATGGAAGCTCCAGTTGGGGGACGCTTTCCCATGGGCTCTCGGCGAGCCAACCAGGTCGCAGGCTCCCTTTTGGTTGTCTCTCCTTTCGGGCTGATCCTGCGGGAAGAGCCGTAACGAAGAACGGCTTTTGCGAGTAAAAGCGCAGCGTTAGGAGCACATCTTTGCACTTCGCCCCCAACTTCCGCTTCCATCCTACGTTGATAGTGTGGTTACTTAGATTACTCACTGTAAGAAGTGTTTGAATTATTGTTTTGTCTTAACTTATTTAAGTTCAAGTATTGAAGTATAATATCGATTACAAGCCTAACTTCAATGTACAACGAAAAATATTATCTACTCACATTGCAAGGGATTGGAGCGAGAGCCGTAACGAAGAACGGCTTTTGCGAGTAAAAGCGTAGCGTTAGGAGCACATCTTTGCACCAGGGGGTGATTCACCGCTTCCCCTTCGAAGCGCAAATCCCCTACGCTATCCCATAACCAGCCTATCTGCAGCACTTTTCTTACCAATTCCTAGCGTGAAAAAGCTGTCCTAAGAAGTCAGTAAAGCCCTGACATCTTGGACAGCACATGCAACTCTTATTATTCCGAAAGCTCTTCCCCGACGATCTTCACTTCCATCTCCAGATCAATCCCGAAATTCTTCTTCACTTCCGCTTTCACCATCTCAATCGTCCGAATATAATCTGACGCCGTAGCATCCTTCTTGTTCACGATGAATCCCGCATGCTTAGTAGACACTTCCGCTCCACCAAACCCTTTACCTTGTAATCCACTATCCTGGATCAACTTTCCGGCGAAGTAGCCCGGTGGTCGTTTAAACACACTACCCGCTGAAGGATATTCGAGAGGCTGCTTCGACTCACGCTGGAACGTTAAGTCCGCCACCGCAGAATCGATATCGTCTTGCTCACCTTGAGCGAGTGCGAATTCTGCTGATAGAACATAATAGCCTTCTGTAGTAATGATACTTTTGCGATACCCTAGTTCCAACTCGTCTTTTGAAAGCACAAAAATCTTTCCTGTGCTATCCATTACGGTTGCTTGAAGAATGATGTCTTTGATTTCTCCACCATATGCACCTGCGTTCATTGCCATGGCACCACCGATTGACCCTGGTATTCCACATGCAAACTCAAGACCCGTTAAGCAGGCTTTTGCTGCTTCTCTAGAGGCTTCAATTATGTCAGCACCAGCTTCCGCTATCATTCTATTACCTTCAATCTTTATATGATTGAAGTTCGCCATATACATGACAATTCCTCGTACACCGCCATCACGAACGACCATATTCGAACCGTTCCCCAGCAATAAAATCGGTATATTGTGATCGTAAGCATAGCTAACAACCGCTTGCACTTCTTCTATTGTGCCAGGCGCGGCAACGACATCCGCTTTACCGCCTAGGCGTGTTTTCGTATATTTGTTTAGTGGTTCATCAAGTAACAACCAACCGCTTTGTATTTTCTTTTGAAGTTCTTCAAACCATCGATGTTTTGACACCTACATCAAGTCCTTTCAGTATACGTGTCTCCAATTTTACGGAAACAATCTTATCCATCTATTAGTATGCTTGCAATCGGCCTTTTTGACAAGGTATTTCATTTTGACTTTTGATGTTATTTCAATTACAGTTTAGCTAACTAAATATCCATAAGGAGGAGTGAAAGTGAATAGATGGAAAGTAGATCGCATAGCGTCCGCTGTCGGCTTTTCAGTTCCACATATGATGGTATCCACTGTAACGGGAACGTTTGAAGAGTTTTCAGGTGAATTACAAGGGAATATAGCAGATCTAACAAAGAGCAAGATTAGTTTTCAAGTAATTGTCCCTTCCATCCAGACCAAGAATAGAGACCGTGATCTACATTTATGCTCGGAAGACTTTTTTGATGCACAAATCTTTCCACAAATGACTTTCACTTCTCGCTCCATTTATAACGACATAGACGGCAAGTATCAAATGTCGGGCGATCTCACTGTTAAAAACACCACGAAGCGAGCAGTATTCTGTATCACTCCCAAAGAAGTCACCATATTCGGCGCCAATTATCTTGTCGAGGGTGAAATCAAAAGAAAAGACTTCGGTTTAATGTGGAATCGCGCAATCGAAGCTGGTGGTGTCATGGTCGGCGATGTAATTGATATTCGAATGACGATTGTAGTTTCTAAAGATGAAGAAAATATAAAACAGCAGCAACCTGAATAGGTCACTGCCTTAAAAGCTTGAAGACAACTCGAGAGTTTTTCTGAGTATATCTTCAAGCTTTTCTTTCATTATAGTGTGGATTCACTGCCTTAGGACAAGGTGCTAGTTAATCGTAAATGAAATGCGTCCACCAAGAGTGTAAACTATACCCTTTTAGCTCTTCTGTCTTCCAAGAAGGTTAGATATCACAAGAATCGTCGTCACATTGACCGCCGTTATCAGTGCCTAGTACTTGTAACGTTGGTTTCGTAATGCCTTCTTCTTCCGCAATCTTTTCTAACGCTTCGACAAATGCTTCTGTGGGCTGTGCACCGCTTATAGCATACTTCCTATTAATAACAAAGAACGGTACGCCTTTAACTCCAACTTCCTGCGCTTCGTCAATATCGCGTTTCACTTCGTTAGAGAAGTCATTACTATGAAGCATCGCCTTGGTTTTCTCTGCATCCAATCCAGCTTCCGTCGCGATCGCTACGAGTATTTGCTCCGTATCGATGCTCTCCCCTTCCACGAAGTAACTATGCATTAGCTGCTCTGTTACTTCCTTCTCGAGTCCGTGTTTTTCTGCGAATTTCGCAAGGCGATGTGCATCAAATGTATTGGATGTTTTCATTTTATCCACTTGATACTGAAGATCCACTGTTTTTGCTTGCTCTTCGATATTCTTCATCATATTTTCTGCTTCTTGTTTACTAACATTAAATTTAATAGCTAATCCATCCAATAATGATTGGCCAGAATCAATTGGTGTACTTGGATCCAATTGATACGCCTTGAATATGACCTCCGCTTTTTCGTCAAGTCCAGACTGTTTCAAGGCATGTTCCAAACGTCTTTTACCAATATAGCAAAATGGACAAACATAATCTGACCATACTTCAATTTTCATTTTTTTGCCCCACCTTTCTATCTTCTATTTTAGATTCAAGTAAAGTTGGCAACAATGTTAATGCTTACGTTATGTAAATTTATAGAATGAGGTGTCCAAATGAATGAATCATTATGGCTTGCTACTGCTTATCCGAAGTCTAGTTATCCAACAGTAGAAGATGATTTAACATGTGATGTGTTAATCATCGGAGGTGGTTTAAGTGGAATAGCGAATGCTTACTTTTTAGCGAAACAAGGAAAAGATGTGGTGTTGCTCGAAAAGAACAGCTTGTTGCACGGTGCAACAGGAAATTCTACAGGTAAATTAACCGCCCAACACGATTTAGTGTATGCGGATATGATTGAACAGTTTGATGTAGATAGTGCTAAACAATATTTCAATGTAAATGAACAAGCTCTTGATTTCGCACGATCCATTTCTGAAGCGGACCAATTGCAAGTTGCCCATTCAGCACTTTATTCTCAATCGGCTGAGGGTACAGAACGATTACTTGCGGAAAAAAAGGCTTACGAAGCGATCGGAATTCCATTTGTTCTTGCAGGAAGCGCATCCTACTTGCCATTTGAAACTGCTCATACATTACTAGTCGAAGACGAAGCACAAATACATCCCGTTCGTTTCGGACAACAATTAGCGCAACTTGCTGTGAAAGAAGGCGCACGAATATTTGAACATGCACAAGTCGCTGCTTTAGATACCGATCGTCATTTCGTCAAGCTCTCTTCATCTAAAATAGTCGGTTACCGTCAGCTTGTCATCTGCTCTCATTATCCTATTGAAGCTCTAGAAGGGATGCAAATTCTCAAACTGGATGTGGAGCGATCCTATATCGCTGCGGCAAAGACCGAAACACCATTTGACCATCAATATATATCAGTGGACGAGCCGAAACGCTCCATACGAACCGCTACGATTGATGATCAATCCTATTTATTGCTATGTGCGCAATCACATCCTGCCGGTTCAGAAAAAGAAACACAGTTACATTATGATAGCTTGACCGAGGATATAAAAACGACTTTGGGACATCCTGATATTGTCTACAAATGGTCGGCACAGGATCCGTCTACACCTGATTTAGTACCTTATGCAGGAGCCATTTCAACTTCTTCTCCAGACGTTTATATTAGTACGGGCTATCGGAAATGGGGACTATCCAACTCTTTGGCGTGTGCAGAAATCATCTCGGATGCAATTGTCGGACGATCGAATGCCGCAAGTGAATTGTTTTCTCCAGGCAGAACCGATTTTGGTTCATTATTCAATCGCGCTTTATTATTAGGTGGCCGTACAGTAAAAGAATTTGCCGGTGGACATATCGCTCGAACCGACTCTCCAATCTGTACGCATATGGGTTGCCGCACTCGCTGGAATAAAGGAGATCAAACATGGGACTGTCCTTGTCACGGTTCCCGGTTCCGTGCAGATGGAACCGTATTAGAAGGGCCAGCCACCCAGCCTCTCGATTTAGGATAAAAAAACTGTCACAGAAATCGTTTTACCGATTCTCTGTGACAGTTTACTAATTATGAAAGTGCTTCAGTCAATACAGGAACAATTTGTTTCTTGCGTGAAACGATTCCTCTCAACAATGCAGAATTATTATTGAAATCTACATTAAACGCAGATCCTGCACGTTCCGCTTCTTTTCCAAGCGCAATGATAACCGAGTCACTATTAATGATGTCAGTCACAACAAATAGGAATAAATCCAATCCCTTTTGTTCGATCACTTCATTTAATACAACTTCTAGTTCATCTTGGCGCCCAAGGATATCTTGCAAGTCCACTGCGTTTACTTGTGCGATTTCCATTTTCACATCGCCGAAAATAAATTCTTTCGCATCTAAGTTAGCCAATTCTCTTACAGGCACTGAACTCAAGTCCGCCCCTGCTTTTAACATGTCTAAACCATACACAGCCGCATCTACTTCTGCAATAGCGGCAAGCTCTTCAGCTGCTGCCTGGTCTTGCGGTGTGAACGTTGGTGATTTGAACAGCAATGAATCCGACACGATTGCGGATAGCATTAAACCAGCAATATTTTTCGGTATTTCAACGCCATGTTCTTTGAATAATTTATTCAAAATCGTTGCTGTACAGCCTACTGGTTCCGCACGGTAATATAGCGGATCATTTGTCTGGAAGTTCGCAATACGGTGATGGTCGATCACTTCCAACACTTGTACATCATCCAAGTCATCCACACTTTGCTGCTTTTCATTGTGGTCGACTAAGATGACTTGGGATGTTTCAGTTGCCGCTTTTTCAATTAGACGTGGGGCTTCAAAGCCGAAAGTTTCAAGAGCGTATGCTGTTTCTTTCGTGATATTCCCTAGACGTACAGCTTCCGCATCCACACCAATTTGTTGTTTGAGATATGCATACGTAATCGCAGATGCGATAGAATCCGTATCCGGGTTTTTATGTCCAATAACTAAAACTTTTGACATTTTTTAATTCCTCCTATTTCACTATGTTTACTAACTATATTCTATCACACTAATTCTGATTGACTAGTGGGAAATAGTAAAGATTGTATTTCATCTTTATTATGAAGGAAGTCTGCAATCGTATAACGGTCGAGTACGGCAAAATAAGCTTGGAGTGCTTCATATAATACACCCCGCAACTGGCAGGCCTGAGACAACACGCACATGTTTTTATTTGGATCAAAACATTCGACTAAATGAAAGTCGTCTTCTGTTTTACGAACTAATTCTCCTACATTGATACTAATCGGTTCTACACTGAGACGGATTCCGCCACCACGACCGCGAATAGTTTCGATCAGTTCCAGCTTCCCTAATTCATGGACTATTTTGGTGAGGTGATTTTTTGAGATCTGATAAGCATCCGATATTTCTTGAACAGTGGATAATTCACCCGGTTTCTTAGTAGCTAAAAAAATCAGAACACGCAGCGAATAATCTGTATACATTGTCAAACGCATAATATCACCACTTTCTGCTCTCCCTTCATTATAGCATTTCCGATTGGAAAATCATCGATTTACGCTGGTGGTTATAAGTGGAAGCGTGGCTACTTTTTGAATAGAATGTGACAACCTTCACATTTTCTTTTTAAACATGTATTTAACATATAGCTTTTAAAACATAAATGATTTATGATAGAGATATCAAATACGGAGAGGTTGTGCATTATAAATGTTAGATCAAAAAACTATCGACGTTATCAAATCCACAGTACCAGTACTAGAGGAACATGGAACAGCTATTACTACAGCGTTTTACAAAAATATGTTTGTGGCTCATCCCGAATTACTAGATATATTCAACCATGCTAATCAGTCTCAAGGACGTCAGCAGACAGCTCTTGCAAACACAGTATACGCAGCAGCGCAACATATCGATAACCTAGAAGCAATTCTACCGGTTGTTGTACAAATTGCTCACAAGCACGTATCACTTGGAATCTTGCCGGAACATTATCCAATTGTCGGAGAGTATCTATTAAAAGCCATTAAAGAAGTACTTGGCGATGCAGCGACTCCTGAAATTATGGATGCATGGAAAGCCGCTTACGGTGTAATCGCTGGCGCATTCATCGGTGTAGAAAAAGATATGTACGAGAATACAAAAAAAGCTGACGGTGGATGGGAATTATTTAAAGACTTCGAAATCGTCGACAAAGTAGAAGAAAGTGATGTCATTACTTCATTTTACTTAAAGCCTGTTGACGGTAAAAAACTACCATACTAT
Source organism: Sporosarcina sp. P17b (assembly GCF_002743115.1). NCBI lineage: Bacteria > Bacillati > Bacillota > Bacilli > Caryophanales > Caryophanaceae > Sporosarcina > Sporosarcina sp. P17b. The sequence continues at coordinate 18,991 of NZ_PDYP01000027.1, forward strand.
TTACCAGGACAATACATTACAATCCGCATGGAAATCCCAGGCGCGAAAAACATTGTTAACCGTCAATATAGTTTGTCTCAAAAATCAAATGATGAGACTTTCCGTATCTCGGTTAAACGTGAAGATACATTATCACCAAACGGCGTAGTATCTTGCTACTTGCATGAAAATGCAAGCGTTGGCGACATTGTTGAAGTCAGTGCACCAGCAGGTGATTTCTTCTTGGATCCAACAGGTACAGCACCTGTTACATTAATCAGTGGCGGTGTAGGTATTACACCTATGAAAGCTATGTATTCAACGATTGCAGACTTGTCTCCTGAACGTGAAGTAGCATTCTTGCATTCTGCACGTACACGCAGCCAACAAGCATTTGCGAATAAACTAGAGCAATTAAATGCAAAATTGCCAAACTCTACGTACAAAGCTCTTTATTCAGAAGAGGGAGACGGCATGTTCACTCGTAAGTTCCTTGAAGAAAACGTCATTGCAGGCAGTGATGTCTATGTATGTGGACCTACTGGCTTCATGGAGTTCGTTCTTCAGCAGCTTTATGCAATGGGTGTACCAGAAGAGAAAATCCACTTCGAGTTCTTCGGTCCAGCTGTAGCACTTCAATTACAATCAGTATAAGCACAAAATGAGGCTGGGACAAAACCCTCCTTGAAATCGAAAAAGAACGGACCCATTGAAGTTTATGGGGTCCGTTCTTTTTTATATAGGATTTTTTAATTTTAGGAAGAAAAAAAGGATACCTTCTGATAAAATTTAGTCAC
>NZ_PDYP01000028.1:0-17929 GCF_002743115.1 Sporosarcina sp. P17b
CCGCCTTCATTAAATAGTGTGTAAGTCAGTTCTGATTCTTCTTTTGCAAGAATAGGAACTAGTACCACCCAGTTACTGGTTTTATCTCCTATAAACCACAAACAAACTTGATAAGTACTTGGTAGCGCAGGCACAACTGCGGGGTAGGCCGTGGCCATGAGACAGCTAGCAGCCCCACCGCTAGTTGGCTCATGGCTGGAGGCAATCCCCCACGTGCCTGCGCGAGTCCAAAGCACGAGCCCTCACTACTTTCCATGCACAAGCCAATGTCGAGCAACGACCCTACCCCAATTAAAAAAGACTGCCAAAGTCAGAAACTCACTTTGACAGCCACATTTACTTATGAATTAGCTGGAACACCTTGCTTTAACTTCAACACCACCAACTGATCACCAGCATCCAACGAAATTTTCTTCTGAAGCGTAGCAAACACCAACGTCTCATTCTTCTTCTTCACAAACAACGCAGTCGCCGTCTCCGGAATAATCTCCTTAAACACTAAATCAGTATCCGTACCTTCCCACTCGAACAAACCAATTTCATAATCCGTATTAATCTTGCGGTTTAGCTCTGGGAACGTTGCGCCCTCTTCGAACAACAAATGAGCTTTCAGCGAAATCGGCAATGCCGACTTACTCATTGTATGATTGGAAACAGCCGTAAGGGAAAACGTATTGTTAAATCCAAACTCTGGCGCAAACGATTGTGTAATCAATGCGTTATAAGAGGCATCTCCAGTCATCGACAGAATCGTATCATACGGTGCCAAATCAATAGAGAATCTCGATCGTTCCGATAACATCTGACCCATGAACGTGTCAATTCCCGCTTCAATCGCGGGGCGTAAACGTCCTTGTGAAGGATCGACTATCAATACCGGGATATTCATTTCTTTTAATTGCATAGCTAATTGAATTGAAAAACTACTTGCGCCTACTATGAGCACGCCTGGCGGTTCATTACTTGCCAAGTTCAACTTTTTCGCTAGCGGTCCTAACGTAAATCCATGCGCAGTAACCGTAATAAACACGAGAGCAAAGGTCAACGCTGTCAGCAAAGTAGCTTCTTCATAACCATCTTCTGCAAGTGTCGAAGCGAAATAACCCGCAACAGTCAATGCGACAATTCCTCTAGGTGCAATCCAGCCAATGAGCAACTTCTCTCGCCAGACCAGTTCGGTACCAATCGTCGAAATCCATATCGATAATGGTCGAACAACAAACAGCATAACCAACACGAACCCTATAATCGGTAATGTAAATATCTGCGCAATCGTTTCTCTTGCGAGCGAAGCTGTTAATAAAATAAAGACTGTAGACGTCAACATGACGGACACATTTTCAACAAAATGACCGACGTTTCCAATAGATGAAACATAGCGCTTCGAGCGCCCCAAAACCAGCCCCATCACAGTTACGGCAAGCATACCCGTTTCGTGCATAATGACTTCTGCCATCGTAAAGCACAGCAACACAAATGCCAAAATGACGGGTGATTTCAAGTACTCAGGAAATTGACCTCTATTAGCCATGACGCTAATCAATAATCCCATTACTAACCCTAGAAGTGCAGCAAGTGCAGCACCACCAAAGAAGTTTAATAAGTAATTCATCGATAAATGATCATTCGTCAATACCTTGATCACTTCATATGCAAACAACGCAAGCAACGGACCAGCAGGATCTACGATAATCCCTTCCCACTTAAGTACGGCAGCGGTTCGCGCTTTTAACTTTGCATTGCGTAATAACGGAATAATGACGGTTGGACCCGTTACTACAAATAGGCCTCCAATGATGAACGACACTTCCCATGTTAATCCCGCAATATAATGTGCTGTAAAAGAACCTAAAATCCATGCTAAAAATGCACCCAATGTAACAACTCGGAAAACAGACTTCGAAATGTCCTTTATTTCCCGAAAGTCTAGATTGGAACTTCCTTCAAATAAAATAATAGCAACAGCTAGTGAAATGAGCGGACTATACAGCTCGTCCAAAGCCACTTCTGGATTTACCCACCCCATGATCGGACCTATTAATAAGCCTGCAATCGACATGATGAAAATAGATGGCCATTGGATTTTCCACGCTAGCCATTGCGAGAAAATACCGAGTGCTAAAATGGCTACAATGCTAATCAGTGCTGCTTCTTCCATTGATACACCCGCCTTCATAATGATCTTATTATTTGCTCAGTGTACCAAATGACGAGCAGTATGCATACTAGAATGACATTCTAGTTTATAAGTCTTCCGCTAACTGAATTAACCCGTCTGAAGAATGGACGCTAGTAGATTTAATTTCTTTTAACGTACAACTTGGCTCCAACTCCCTCACGCGGGATTAGTAAGTCTTTATTCTATTTTTACCTGTTTATTTACGATGCAAACCTTTTTGTAACTATATATATAAAAACAGAAGTGGACAATGCCACTTCTGTTTCTCACATTATTCATTAGGATAATTTAAATCGATCCACAACACTTCGTAATTCTCCTGCAATTTGGTTCATCTGATTCGTAGAGTCTGCCACATTTTCCAATTCACCTTGTTGCGCAGCAGCTGATGCACTCACTTGTTCAGATGACGCGGCCGTCTCCTCTGAAATAGCGGAAACATTTTGGATAGCTAAAATAGCTTCATCTTTGTATTCCATCATTTCAGCAAGCTTCTCGGATAGTTCCGTGATTGACTCGCGTATTTGATCGGTGATACTTGCATTTTGTACAAAAGATTCTTCCGTATCCGTAACAGACTGATTTTGACCATCCATTGATTTCATGTTTAGATCAATAACTTCAACCGTCTGACGTGATTCTGATAATATTTCTTTTACAGTTTCTTGAATTACCTCAGTTTCCCTGCGAGATTGTTCCGCTAGCTGACGCACTTCATTGGCAACCACTGCAAATCCTTTACCACTTTCACCCGCACGTGCTGCTTCAATGCTCGCATTGAGCGCTAGCAAATTCGTACTTGCCGTAATACCATGCAATGTTTGAATGACCTGATTAATAGATAATATCTTATTTGTCAGCGTCTGGATTTGAAGTTGTACTTTTTTATTCATTTCATTCGCTGCTGTATTATGATCACGCAGTTTTCTCACTTCCGACATTCCATTTTCCGAAGAATTAGATGCATCAGTAGACAATTGGTTCATCGTCATGAACATAGTATGGATGTGATCCATGCGGTCTGCCAAGTCTGAAATTCGTAGGCTTGTCACTTCTGTATCTTCAGATTGTTTTGATGCGCCTTGTGCAATTTCATCTGTCGCTACCGATACTTCTTGGTTCGCAGCTACTAGCTCTTCAAAAGCATGTGTCACTTGCGATGATGAGTCACTTAATTGAACCGAAGACTGTTGAACTGTTTGCAAGGCTGCATTAGTCTGGCGCAGCATATCATTATAAGCGAGTGATACTAATCCTATCTCATCGCGATGTAGATTCTGTTCATCTACCATCATAGTTAAGTCTCCTGCAGCAGCTGTTTCCATTGATTTCTGCAACGTTTTTAAAGGTCTTAATTGGCGGTAAATAAATCCTGTCGATGCGATTGACATCATCAAAACAATCACAATAGCTGAGATAATTGTAATCCATAAGATGGTATTGAATGTGTCTAGAATAACCGATCTTGGTGTCACGGTCTGCACTGTCCACTTTTCATTAATATCTCGTAAGTTGATAGGTGCAAAAGCATTAAATGATTCTTCTCCTAAACTTTGGGAGTCTACATAAGTACTTGTCAGTTCGCCTTTATCGAGTACGACTTTAGCAGAGTTCCAATCAATCGCATCTGCCATATTGGTATCGTTCAATTCAGGCTTCAGGCTGTTTGCCGTAATAAAACCAGCATCGGTAATAATAGAAGCATAACCGCCTTCTGGTTTAATTGTTTTTACTACATCCATCAAGAAATCAATTGATAGGTCAGTAGTCAACAAACCAAAATAATTTCCTGACGCATCTATCAACGGGACGGAAATAGTAGTCATGAGAATGGTTTGACCGTTCGTTTCATATGCATATGGTTCAGTCAAAATGGAGCGCGCTTCATTTTTCGGAACGGTATACCAGCTATTCGCTGCGGGATCATCCATTCCACTTAATGGTTCAACTTCAGTCGCATTGTCTTTCTTAAAGATATAAGGAATGAATTGCTGATTTTCATCAAGAAGATTTTTGGGTATAACTTCCCCTTCAGAAAATGCAGATTGGTTAACTACAGCTGCCATACCTGTTGCGTCATCATTCTTCTGTAAATTGTTCTTAATGATTCGAATGATTTCATTGGGATGCATATCACCTGTTGCTTGTAATGTTTCTAGTATGTGACTAGTTGTACGTAGCATTTCATTCGTTTCTTTTAATTTCACACTCAGTACGAGTGAACTTTTGTTTGCACTTTCTAATGCAAATTCCTCGGCATCTTTAATACTTTGCTTATGTAACATGACACTTGTAACGACTGAGTATACTAAAAACAGTAATAAGAATAATGCGATAATTAATCCTGAGAGTTTCATCGCAATACTTGCGGACTTCTTCACTTTATTGGCCCTCCTAGTAAATTATGAGTAGATCACTAGTATACCTTTAGTCCTTACTAAATGTATACTGTTTTAGATGAATGTCACATAAAAAAAACCTTGCCTAGTAGACAAGGTAAATTTCAGACTATTACGGGTCTTCCGTTTAGTTTATTTCGTCGTGAACTGTATCGTATTTCTTATTCTTTATAGCTTTGACTTCTATACTTTCCACTGTCGTTTCCTCTCCAAATTGTTCTGCGTACAGCAGCTTAGCAGCTTTTGGAGCAGCCCAAAATGTCGGTAATAGTAAGAGTGAGACCGGTATGGCAGTCACTACAATAAATGATTGAATTGCCTCGACTCCGCCTTCACTGATCATTAATAGTACGCTCGCAACCGCACCCATGATGACCGCCCAAAATATGCGCATAGTTTTAGGCGGATGTCCGTCCCCCGTAATCGCAACGGATATCGTATACGCCATGGAATCCCCTGTTGTGACAACGAATAATATGGTTACAAGGAGAAATAATGGTCCAATTATCATATTTAAAGGCAGTTGCTCGGTAATGGCTATCATCGCCGCAGGCATACCCGAAGTATTTAGCGCTTCTGATATTACGCCAGGCTGTGCCAGTTCATAAAATATGCCTGCACCTCCGACAGTGGTGAACCAAAATGCAGTAACAATTGGTGCCGTAATAGATACAGCTAATACTAACTCGCGAATTGTACGTCCGCGTGTAATCGTAGCGATAAAGATCGCCATCATCGGTCCATAACCGAGGAACCAGCCCCAGAAAAAGATTGTCCATGATCCAAGCCAACTAGAATCCCCCCGGAATGTAGCCATGCCAAAGAATTCTTGTAGATGGATACCCGATGATGAAATGAACGTATTGATAATAAATCCGCCTGGTCCCAAAATCAGAATAGCAACCATTAATATCAATGTAATGATTACATTTAAATTACTCAGGAATTGAATTCCTTTGCGTAATCCCGTTACAGCTGAAACAGTAGCAATGGCTACGACGCCGATAATGATAAGAATCTGTGTCATTAGCGTATTGGGTACACCAAATAAAGCTTCCATTCCATAAGCCGCTTGCAGACCAAGAAATCCAATTGGTCCAATTGTACCGGCAGCTACTGCAATGATGGAAAACGCATCAATAGTAGTTCCTAAGACACTTTTACGCATGATCTTTTCACCGAGGATTGGATAAAGCAATGTACGCGGCTTTAACGGCATACCTTTAGAATAATGAGCATACATGAGTACTATTGTCCCTAACGTACCAAGTATTGACCATGCAAGGAACCCCCAATGCAAATACGATTGAGCGAATGCTGGGATAATAGCACTTTCCGTTCCGGATACTGCTTCCGTGAATAGTGGAGGTCGATCTAAAAAGTGATACATCGGCTCTGCAGCGGCCCAAAAAACGCCACCCCCTGCAAGCAACGTCGTCATAATCATCGCTAGCCATTTGAAATAACCGATTTCCGGCTTATTCATTCCACCCAAGCGTATCTTCCCGTACTTTGAGAATGCCAGAAATAGCGCGATAAAAAATGTACCCATTAATAATATTTGCCAAAACGCTCCAAAATATTTTACAGCGAATGCAAATGTCCAATCTACCATATTTGCCACGAAATCCAAGTTAATGAATGATGCCACGACAAAAGCTACAAGCAATCCGCCGCTGATAAATAATACGGGACGATCCGTTTTTGATTCATACTTATTCAAAGTCTTGCCTCCTCTAAGTTGCGATTACTTGTAACCGCTTACTTTATGTATAGCGGAGAAGTTTTCTCCACTTTATTATTTCACTTCCACAATAACATCGATTTCAACAGCAGCGCCACGTGGCAACATCATACCTACTGCAGTGCGTGCGTGTGCGCCTACATCTTCACCGAACACCTCAACGAGTAAATCCGAAGCACCGTTCATAACTTTTGCTTGTCCAGTAAAATCGAATGCAGTGTTGATCATGCCAAGCAATTTAACGAACTTTGTCACGTTCGACAGCTCGCCAACTTCTTCTTTAATCGTTGAAAGTGCGAAAAGAATAGCTTGTCTTGATGCCGCATAACCTTCTTCAATTGTCAGTGTATCGCCTACTTTGCCGATCACATCATATGATAGTGAACCAGATAGAAATAATAGATTACCTGAGCGTACACAAGATATGTAATTTCCACCTTTTGCACGTTTTTCAGGTAGTTCCAATCCTAGTTCTTGTAATTTGTCTTCTGGTCTCATTTGTATCCCATCCTTTTCATAATGCATTCGTTATTTTTTCTGTGGCAGCAAGCAATGTGGCTATATGCGGTTCCATCGTTTTGCGATTCCATCTAAACATCGGCCCTGAAACAGATAAAGCACCAATCACACGATTTTGCTTATCAAAAACTGGTGCCGACAACGCAGCAACATTTGTATTGATTTCTTCTTCATTCGTTGAATAGCCTTGATTTCTAACTTCTTCTAAAATCTGTTCTAGCTCATTTCTTTCCTCCACGCGCAGCGAAGCTAGTAATCTGTCCTGTAATTCAGGTGGCTGGAAAGCGAGAATAGCCCGTCCACTTGCACCTATATGAATCGGCAATCGTTTTCCGATTCCAACCGTGCGTCTGATTTCTTGCTGACTTTCATATTCCAGTACACAAATACGCATTTGCCCTGTAGGCATATAAAAACCAACTGTCTCTCCAGTATCATCTCGCAATGACATAAGCCATGGTTCAACGACGGGTGCAATAGGCATTTCCGTCAAAATTTTATTGGCATAATCCAAAAAGATTGTACCTAATGAATATAGTTTTGAACGGGGATCCTGAAATACCATACCTTCTAGTTTCAATGTTGTAAGCAAGCGATGCACGATTGTTGTCGATAAACCAAGACCTTTGCTTATATCACTGACACCTTGTGGACCCGATACATCGTTCAAATAGTTGATCACAGATATCGCACGCACTACTGTGGACGATACTTCCGGTGTCTTAGTCATTTTCATGAACTCCTTTTACGCTTTGAATAGAAAAAAAGAGGAATGAATGCTCTATTCCTCTTTTTGGTCTACCCTTACTTAGTTGCTGTTAATATAACGTGTTTTGTTCTGGCAATAGAATTCAACCGCTTCACTGCCGAGTTCTTTGTAAGTTCCAGTACTTGATTGCTTATATCCACCAAATGGTGCCTGGAAGAACGTACCTGTCGTTGTCATGTTGACTTTAACAATACCTGCTTGAATTTCATTCAATGCACGGTTCATATATGTCAAGTTGCGTGTGCAGATCGCTGCAGACAGGCCGAATGCTACGTCGTTTGCTACTTCAATCGCTTCGTCAATCGACTCGATTTCGATGATGCTGATAACAGGACCGAATACTTCTTCCTGTGCAATCGTCATTTCCGTCTTCACACCACCAATTACTGTCGGTTCCACGAAATACCCTTTATCCGAACCTTCGAATTCAGGAATACCGCCACCGGTCAAGATTTCTCCGCCTTCAGCTTTCGCTTTTTCGATTAAATCAAGTGTTGATTGACGCTCTCCGTCACTAACTTGAGGTCCCATTGTTACCCCTTCGTCCATGCCGTTACCGATCTTAATTTTCTTAGAAGCTTCCACTAGCTTATCCGTGAACTCTTGACGAATATCTTTGTGCACGAGTACGCGGCTAGTTGCTGTACATGCTTGACCTGTTTGACCGTATCCACCTGCTACTGCAAGTTGAACAGCTGCATCCACGTCTGCGTCTTCCATGACGAGCAATGGGTTCTTACCACCCATTTCAAGCAATACACGCTTCATATCTTTTGCTGCTTCTTTATAAATTAAGTTACCTACACGATTTGATCCTGTGAATGTAATGGCTTTTACTGCAGGATGATTGATCATTTCTGTTACTAGACGACCCGGTCCTACTAATTGGTTAACAACACCAGCAGGAACGCCAGCTCTTTCAACGATTTCGATGAACTTCTGTGCTGTCAATGGTGTTTCAGATGAAGCTTTCAACACGACTGTGTTACCGCTTAGGATAGCAGGTGCGATTTTCCAAGCTGGAATTGACAATGGGAAGTTCCAAGGTGTAACAACTAATACGACACCTAGTGCTTCTTTATGCAATTCGATTTGAACGCCCGGTACGTCTGATTCAACGATACGTCCTGTCATGCGACGACCTTCTCCTGCGTAGAACTTCACGATACCTGCTGCATAGTTTACTTCCTTAAATGCATCAGCATATGTCTTTCCTTCTTCTTGAACGATAACGCGTGCGATTTCATCTGCTTCTGCTTCCATGATTGCTGCAATTTTGTATAGATATTCGCCTCTTGCAGGAGATGGTGTTTTGCTCCATTCAGGGAATGCTTTTGCTGCCGCATCGATAGCTTCTTGCGCATCGTCAGCATTGGATTGCTTAACTTTTACAACAAGCTCGTCTTTATTCGCAGGGTTTCTGATTTCCAACATATCTGTACCAGAAGTTTCTACCCATTCACCGTTAATATAGTTCTTCAATACCTTCACATCATTTGTAACTGTCATCATGTATACTCTCCTCCAGCTAATAAATTTAGTTCGTTATGCCATTTCTCCTGCGCCGCGTTCACGCGATTGATCAGTAGATTCCACTAACATACGCTTGCCTGTCTCGTTCAAGTCTAACCATAATTCTCGGCTAACTTCCGTTCCAAACTGCCAAGATGATTCCCATCTCTGTTCGAAATCGTCTGTCGTTGTTAAAATATATTTCGTGTCTATTGTGTTCTCGAACCGATCTATTATCTTGTCGACTTCATCGACCTTTGTCGTACCGAACATACAGAACCTCGTTGTAACGGAAGGTAACTTCAGTTTCTTATCACCTGTCAGTCCCAATTCTTTATTTATACCTTCAATAATATCTTCATTGTCACGCTTGTGAATCATAATCGGATAAATGGAATTGGGTGATGAAATAATCAATGATGAATGACTTGGCTTCTTATACAAAATGATACTCGCATGTCCTTTTCGCGAGATATACATCGCTTGTTGCGCGAGAACACGTGATGGTCGTGTATCACGTACACAGACCGCTACTGACGGCTGTTCCTCTAAGCGTGCAATTAAATAATCAGCGCATGCTTTTCCAAGCAACATACCGCTTTGCTTTCCACCATCGATCACCGTTACGCTATCAGATTCATTCAGTATTTCGATTTCTTCGATTTCACCTTGCAAAGCCGGTAATTCATCCCAAAGTTGCTGTAAACCATACAATCCTAGGAACTCCGCATTTGCTACGGTTTCGGCTCCTTCTTCCGCATACCCATAAGGAACTCCGAGAGCCTGGAAGATCTTTTTGCAGTGAGTATATAATTCTAAGTGAGAGACACGCATTTCGCCAACTCCTTCTCAGACTTGAACCCTTCCGTAAAGAACCGGTGCCAGTTGCCGCCCATAATTTTGGAGATTTCTTCATGTGTCATACCACGGGCTTGCAAACCATTTGCGATATTTGGGAAATCGTCAGGTGTCTGGAACCACTCCGGCCATTCCGGCCATCCTGGACTTTCTTTCGATCCTGCACCGTAATCGATTTCATGTGTCCAGCGTCCCATACGCATCCACGCAAGAAAATCTATGGACATATTATGCGTCAAATCAGTTCCGATTCCTACATGGTCGATTCCCATAAAATCAGCTGTACGTGCAATCATATCGCAGAACTCTTCTAATTTCGTATCCGCTCCGTTGATTAAATGAGGATATGCACAAACTCCAAGCACTCCTTTATTATCACGTAAAGCCGTAAGAATTTCTTCTGACTTGTTACGTTTCGATGGATAGATCCAATCTGGATTAGCGTGTGTAATGGCTACGGGACGACTTGAAAGCGCTAATGTATCAAGGGATGTCTTCGTTCCAACATGCGACAAGTCAATAACCATACCTACACGGTTCATTTCCTTGATGACATTTTTACCGAATCGTGAAAGACCCGGATCCGTTTCTTCATAGCAGCTACTGCCGATCAAGTTTTGGTTATTATACGTCAGTTGCATAATCTTAACGCCCATTTCATTGAATACAGATACGAGTCCTAGCTCGTCTTCTAAAGCGGATGTATTTTGTGCACCCAACATGATTCCGAGTTTACCACTACGTTTTGCTTCATCAATGTCGGCTCCCATTTTCACCGGTAGGATTAAATCGTCATTCTCTTTAAAAAAGCGATGCCATTCCGCTACTTTTGTCAACGTTTCACGAGCGTTTTCCCATAGTCCAACGCAAGCATGAACAGCCGTTACGCCACCTTTTTGCAACATGATAACAAAATCTCGGTCCCATTTACTTAATTCTAAAGCATCTATTACAATCATATCTCTCATATCAACAGTCATTTGATCTCCTCAACTTTCGGTAATAGTGGATAGAACCAATCATCTTCGAATGTAGTAGTTCCGATTTCTTCAACTAGCGGTGCTCCTTGGAATAGCGTAATCCGTACCCAACGATTGGACTTCGGATCATAACGTTCTGCACCATATATCGCTAGTTTGCAGCGCAATAGATATACCGGAAGTAAATCTTTTCCTGTCAGATTCGCTTGTATCTCACCATACTCCAGACCGTCTAACGATTGGATTCTTCTAACGATCCCTCTTAGCTCCGGCTTTTTCAGTAAGAACGCAGCTACTTTCAGATCATCATCACAGACCTCTATTTCCGTAGCTAGTTGCTGTACTTGTTCTGCAATATTCATCGGCATGTACAATTCATCACCCGGATCAACTCCACGTTCTCCGATACGCGGCTCTTCCTTTTCAGCAGAACGGTACCAGAAATAATGTCTTGATTCTGGTTTTGTGAAATCGTACTGGAACGCCCACTGATATTGTTTTCGAATAATTTCACGCAATGAACCAATAGACATTTCGGGTATCAAATGAAGACCGTCGTCCGCGTTGGTCTGATGCTCTAAGTCGACGATTACTTCTGGATAGAGATCAATCAGTTCTGAGTTAAGCAATTCCTGTGCTTCCATAGTGTAGTTCGCTTGTACTTTTTCCGTTAACTCCAACCACAGTCTGCCTACTTCATGATTAGAATTTTCTATAGTGTTACAAACGTCTTCTACTAACTTGGAAATTTCTCCGGTTTCTGTTGCCAAGTCCCTCGGATTTTTAAATACTTCCATATTCGGAATTGGAGCGTCTTCAAAGAATGTATGAACTTGTTGTAGTTTCGCAATTAAGCGCTTGCAATCTTCTGCAGTTGGCTTCATTTTCTTAGCACGAGCCAATGCTACTTCACGAATCCACATCCACTGATGTAGAAGTTTTGGATGGGAGATCAAGTAAGGTACCATTCCAAGTCCAGTTGCATTACCTGTACCGAATAGTTTTTTAATTTCAGGATGTAATGTAGCCGCTTGTGGATTATTTTTGCGCGCAATATGTTCAACCAGATCAAAACTGAAGTGGCGCAACATATAGACAGCAAACATTTGAGATAGATAGGCACCGCTAAACGTATGATTATCTTTCATATGTTCATAAGGTGCAATTCCGAACTTACCATTTCCATAGACTGCAGTTGTACGGAATAGATAGCCAATATCGTAAATGATTTCTGCATCAGGTTGCTTACCTTGAGATAGCGCTTCCACTACATGAGAAAAAACACGTTGGCTCTTATTCGCTCTCGACCATACAAGATCCGTGACATCTCCTCGGCCCATTTCCTGTTTCGGAAGTTCTTGTTTCATTCGTTTCAATTTTTTATCGGAAATCGCTCCATCGCAAAGTGCAAATGTAACATCCCATCTTTCAGAAATGACTCGATCACTCCGAGTTTCTTCACTGATCTCACGGGATAATGCGACAAATGTATACTGTCCTTGTGGGGTAGTAATACTATAAAGCGCTTCACCGTAACCTTCATCGTTTATATCAAAAGTCGTTTGCTCAATTTCCCAAGCTTCACGCATCATTTTACGAACTAAAATGCGCAAAAAGCTGAGACTTGTTGAGCGCATTACGCCAAGTCGTTGGATGTCCATTACTTCAGATGCCGGTCTTAGCGCATCTGTGTTTTCAATAGCTAATTTAAACATGTAAAACCCTCCATTCTTCTACTCCCACAAAATATATACTTTCACGATTATCGGAATGCCTTTCCGAATATCTATCTCTATCATAAACCCGTTTGAATTCTCTGTCAACAATTCTATAAAAAAGTCCATGAAGATTCATAATGAATCTTCATGGACTAGAATAGTTTATTTAGTTCTTTCGGTCATTTGGCGCCAGATTGAACCTTTTGCCTCTTCACCTTCTTCAATTCTTGCGATCGCCATACGTACTTGCAGTTTCACTTCAAACTCGTTATCGTTTTCTGCTTCATGCAGTGCCGGTAAGGCTTGCTCTGTTCCGGATTCATACAAGAACATAGCTGCACGCCAACGGACCAACTTGTTTTTATCTTGTAACAGACGGATAGCCGCAGCTTCGAACCCAACATAGCCAAGGTCGCTCATGCAGTCTGCAGCTGTACGGCGAACCGCCCAACTTTTGTCTTCCAGTGCTTTTTCGATATACGGAATGACTGATTCGTCTTCGATCATACCAAGATACACTGTAGCGAGTCTGCGTATAGACATTTTCTCGTCTTTCAGCGCCATCATCAATACTGGATAGTCTGACTCGTCTGGATCCGGCATTTGATCAAGCAATCGGAAGCGTGTTTCCCATTCCGGAACGATAAATTCCGATACTGTCACTTTCTTTCCACGAGTTATGGTTTCCTCGTCTGCCTTTTCCGCTTTCATAACGAGCTCATGCAATCGCGTTTCAGGGTATGCAGCTTCAAGTTCTAAAACCACTTGCTCGCCTACTTCTTGCAATTCTCCATAACGGATTCCGTAATCTGCCCATTTTCGAAGTAAGATATAGTTTTCTACCTCGGAATGGTGAACACTTTCCATTGCTTGAATGAAACGTTCACTTAATCCAAATCTAGATTCCTCATCACTATTGAATACTTTCACTTGCAATGGAATCTCTTTATATGTCTGTACATGCACATAGACTTCCCCGAAGTGCTCATCTATCTGTTGCTCTTCGGCTTGCGTTGTCGTTTCGCCGCCTTCATTTAAAACAGAACGCACTTCGGCAAGAATGGATTCCCACGCAACATTTCCAATTCGCTCTACTGCCATAAAGTCTAATACATGATAGATTCCTTTAATTCCTTGTATAGCCAAAAGAGAACGAATCGGCTCAGGTGCCTGAGCTTCATCTTTCTTCTTATAGTTATGGCTAGTTCCATCAGGTAAAGGGGTATCTAAAACAATTTTCATGGAATTTGGACTTGGTGTCGGTTCAATCGATTTGATTTTCAAGAAAATCTCCTCCAATGTAATTATTCAACTAACTCCTGCAAATAAGACCAACGCTCGACTAATTCTTCGTATTGCTGATTCAGGGTGGTCAGCTGTTCATCAAGTTGACGAAGCTGATCATAATCTGAACCCGTAATCGTCATCTGCTGTTCTGTTTCTGCTATTTTTTCTTCTAACTTTTCTATATCTGACTCAATAGTTTCGAACTGCTTCTTTTCAGCGTATGTCATTTTCTTTTTAGGCTCTTTAACTTCTGGAGTCGGAACAGCTACCGCAACTTTAGCTTGTGGCTTCACGTCTTTTGTATTCTTTTCATCGAGGTAGTCTGAATACAAACCTAGACGCACATCGATTTCACCTGAGCCGTCTAAAATCCATAACTTACGCGAGATCCGATCCAAGAAGAAACGGTCGTGGGAAATCGTAACGACAACTCCAGCGAACGTATCAATGAATGACTCCAAAACGGAAAGTGTTTCGAGATCTAAGTCATTCGTCGGCTCATCCAGCAGTAAAACGTTCGGCTGTTCCATTAATAACTTCAATAAATAGAGACGTTTACGTTCCCCACCTGATAATTTACCAATTGGCGTTCCGTGTGCAGAGGAAGGGAATAAGAATCTTTCCAACATTTGCGTCGCAGACAACCGCTCACCGTCACCTGATTCAATATCATTGGACGTCTCACGAATATACTCAATAATCCGCTGATTTTCCTTCATTGGTGGCAAATGCTGATGGAAATGAGCAATCTTTACGGTAGAGCCTTTATCGACTTCTCCAGTGTCCGGCGTAGTCGTTCCATCCAGCATCTGAAGAAGTGTCGTCTTCCCTACGCCATTCGGTCCGATAATCGCAATACGTTCTTTTGCTTGTAGAATAGCAGAAAAACCATTCAAAATAACTTTATCGTCAAATCGTTTCGTAATATTATTGATTTCCAACACTTTTTTACCAAGACGTGTCGTTTGTAAATCCATTTCAAAGTCGAGTGACTCATCGGTCTGCTTTACTTTCGCTTGAAGATCATCAAAGCGATCAATTCGCGCTTTCTGTTTCGTTGAACGCGCTTTAGCACCGCGTCGAATCCATTTCAATTCACTGCGGTAGCGATTACGGTCTTTCTGATCCGAAGCGGCTGACATCTCTTCACGCAGTGCTTTCGACTCCAAATAATCTGCATAATTCCCAGTATGCGAATAAAGAGTTTTATCGGCTAATTCGTAAATATGCGTAGCGACTTGATCCAAGAAGTATCGATCATGTGTAACAAATAATACTGCTCCTTGAACATTTTGCAAGAAGTCTTGCAACCACTGAATCGATGCAACATCCAGATGGTTCGTAGGCTCATCCAGTAACAATAAATCTGCTGGTTCGATTAATACTTTAGCGAGGGCGACACGCTTCAGTTGACCACCTGATAATTCGCCCATCTTCTTATCGAATGTCTCGATCCCTAGCTTCATTAATATAGTGCGGGCCAATGCATTTAAATCCCAACCACCCGATGCATCCATTTCATTTTGATAGAATGAGTAACGTTCCTGGTACTCTTCATTTGAAGAATCTTCGGTAAGTAGTTGTAAAGCATTTTCGTAATTAAGATTTGTACGAATAACTGGTGCATCGCTTTCAAATACCGCTTCCATTACCGTTAAGTCCGGATTGACAATCGGTTCTTGAGGCAAAAAGGCTACACGGAATTTATTCGGATGATCCATAGTGATCGTATCCGCACTTCCCTGTCCAGCAAGTATAGATAACAACGTAGATTTCCCCGTACCGTTAATACCAATTAAACCTATCTTGTCTCCACTTTTCAAATTAAACTCCACATCTTTAAAAAGCGTTTTTTCTCCAACTGTTTTAGTTAATTTCTCTATTACTAAATGACTCATCGTCGCACATCCAATCTTCAAATTGCTTCTGTTCTTAGTATAGCCGAAATTCCGGCAAGTTGAAAACATGCACACCTTGATTTATTACTTGTCAGTAGGAATTTCGAATTACAGACATACTTTCAAAATATATTTTTACAGTCTATGCCATTTCATTAGACTCTATGGTTTAATAGATGAAAGAGCTTTCATTAAATTAATAAGTCTAAAGGAGTTGTATTCATGGTACAAACTACCGAACATCAAGTAACCGATATGTTAGTCGTACAAGCACTAGAAGACAATTTGGCCATCATTCGTTTTGATATGAATCGTCGTATCGCCTATGTAAATAAAAACTTTGCTCATACGATCGGCTACGAGCCAGAAGAAATGATTGGAATGAAGCATGAAAAGCTCTGTTTCGATAGTTTCCTTGAAAGTAACGCATACGAAAAACAATGGCAAAATTTCAATAAAGGCATTAGCTACCAAGGCAAAATTGAACGTAAACGTAAAGATGGTTCTGCAGTATCGCTTGAAGCGACATATATGCCTATTTTTGATGATAAGCATAAAAAAGTGATCGGGGTCACAAAAATCGCGACGGACATTACAGAACGACAAAATGCCATCGTTGAAGTCGTCAATGAGATGCATAAAATGGCAGAAGACCTCACTCAACAAGCAAATGCTGGAATGAATCGAAGTACGGAATTATTGACCATGATCGAGCGGATAGCCGCTGTTTCTGAACAGAACACGAGTTCATTACAAAATCTAGAAGTTCACTCCCAAGATATTCAAGGCATCGTGACGACCATACGCGCGATCGCGAGCCAAACGAATTTATTGGCTTTGAATGCGGCGATTGAAGCGGCACGAGCCGGAGAATATGGACGTGGGTTTGATGTGGTGGCAAAAGAAGTGCGTAAACTTTCAGGTAATGTACAGGATTCCATCGTCGAGGTGCGTAAAGGCATTGAAACGATCACGGAGGATATTGGTGTGATTTCACAAGGTACTTCATTGGCGCAGCAAAATATTGTGCAGTGTCAGAATGAAATCGAAATTGCTATGAATGACTTCCGCTCAATTGCTTCGTCGGCTGCTGATTTGGAGAGCCAGTCGCAGGAAGTGGGACGGATTATCTAATCAAAAAAGAGCTATC
This sequence comes from Sporosarcina sp. P17b, assembly GCF_002743115.1. Taxonomy (NCBI): domain Bacteria; kingdom Bacillati; phylum Bacillota; class Bacilli; order Caryophanales; family Caryophanaceae; genus Sporosarcina; species Sporosarcina sp. P17b. Next base: position 17,014 of record NZ_PDYP01000028.1, read on the forward strand.
TCTTGGAAGTTGATACTTCTAAGGGATAGTTCTTTTTGTGAGAGTTACGTTTGTTAGGGGTAAGTTAGTGAGGCGGGCAGTCGCCTAGGTTAGATTGTGTGTAGGGCAGTTCAGGTACTTGTTTTTCGAGTACATGGATAATTTGTTCGTACAAGTAAGTAGGATACAATGGTAGGTAGTTGTTTTTGCAATACCTTACTCTTCCTAGTTTTTTGCAGAGGTAGTAGTTTGAGTTGCAAAGTAAGTGGGGCGGTCATTGGCCCCACTTCGGCGGTGGTGGATGGCTTCCGCAATGAGCCAGACAGGAAGTGCGCCTGGCTGTCTCATTACTACGCCTACCACGTGCAGCCGCCTTCGTTAGATTGCGTGTAGGGCAGTTCAGGTACTTGGTTTTCGAGTACATGGGGAAGGTGTTCGTACAAGTAAGTAGGATACGAAGTTAGGTAGTTGTTTTGCGAACACTTTTCGCTTCCTTGTTTTGTGCAGAGGTAGTAGTTTGACTGGCTGTGTAAGTGGGGCGGTCATTGGCCTCACTTCGGCGGTGGTGGATGGCTTCCGCAATGAGCCAGACAGGAAGTGCGCCTGGCTGTCTCATTACTACGCCTACCACGTGCAGCCGCCTTCGTTAGATTATGTATAGGGCAGTTCAGATACTTGTTTTTCGAGTACACGGATTATTTGTTCGTACAGGTAAGTAGGATACGATGGTAGGTAGTTGTTTTTTGCAATACCTTACTCTTCCTTGTTTTGTGCATAGGTAGTAGTTTGACTGGCTATGTAAGTGGGGCGATCATTGGCCCTACTTCGGCGGTGGTGGATGGCTTCCGCAATGAGCCAGACAGGAAGTGCGCCTGGCTGTCTCATTACTACGCCTACCACGTGCAGCCGCCTTCGTTAGATTGGGGGGTAGGACAGA
>NZ_PDYP01000029.1:0-13040 GCF_002743115.1 Sporosarcina sp. P17b
TGTCGTTGAAAGTAGTGAGGGTCATGCTTTGGACTCGCGCAGGCACGTGGGGATTGCCTACAGCCATGAGCCAGCTGGCGGTGGGGCTGCTGCTGTCTCATGACCACGGCCTACCCCGCAGTTGTGCCTGCGCTACCAAGTACTTATCAAGTTTGTTTGTGGTTTATAGGAGATAAAACCAGTGACTGGGTAGTACTAGTTACTATTCCTGCAAAAGAAGAATCATAACTGCCCTACACATAATCTAACGTAGGCGGCTGACAGTGGTAGGCGTAGTAATGAGACAGCCAGGCGCTCTTCCTGACTGGCTCATTGCGGAAGCCATCCACCACCGCCGAAGTGGGGCCAATGATCGCCCCACTTACATTGCCAGTCAAACTACTACCTCTGCAAAAAACAAAAAAGAGGTAGTTATTGCAAAAACAACTACCTAACGCCGACTCTTACTTACCACACCAAACCCCAAATCCTCGCTCTCAATTCACCCACAAATAAAACAGAAAAAATTTCAATCCCTACTATTCTAATTTGCATTGACTATTTTTAATTATCTGTTAAACTGTTAATAATATAACAAGAGAGCGGGGGTATGGAATGGTCACATTCGAATCGTGGAAAGAGATATCGGTCTTGCCGGATTTTCCAGCAGATTCCGAGACAAAAGGGGCTTCTGAAGTATTGCAATGGGCGTATGAACACTATGGAGAAAAACTAGTCTATGCGTGTAGCTTTGGTATCGAAGGCATTGTATTGATCGAACTAATTTCACGCGTGAAGCCAGATGCCAAGATTGTTTTTTTGGATACCAATTATCACTTTAAAGAAACATATGAAACGATAGAAAAGGTAAAAAAGCGTTATCCACAGCTTCAAATTCATTTACAACAACCTCATTTGACTATCGATGAACAAACAGAACAATATGGCTTGGACCTTTGGAAAACCAATCCGAATCAATGCTGTGATTTGCGTAAGATTCAGCCGTTGGAAGAAGCGATTTCCCCTTCCACTGCTTGGATATCGGGATTACGTAGAGAACAATCCGAAACGAGAAGTTCTACAGAGTATTTGAACTTAGATAATCGTTTTAAAAAGATTAAAGTGTGTCCACTGATTCATTGGACATGGAAAGATGTTTGGCGCTTTGCCCATACACATGAACTCGATTATAACGTGCTTCACGATCAAGGTTTCCCGAGTATCGGGTGTGCAACGTGTACAAAACCAGCATTCACCGAAGAAGATATGCGTTCTGGACGTTGGACAGGAAGCGGTAAGACAGAATGCGGACTGCATACGTAAATTTTTTTAGATTCAAAACCAAGTATTTCGATATGACTTATTATTATAAGAAGGTTAGGTGTTTATAAAATGACAACGATACAACCACATGGCGGCAGTTTAGTGAATTTATACGAACCCACTCTTTCAATTGAAGGAGTACACAAGACAATTTCAATTGATGCTACATCGGTTAGTGATTTGGAACTGATCGCAACAGGAGCATACAGCCCATTAACAGGTTTCTTGACTTCTGAAGATTATCACACAGTTGTTAACGATATTCGTTTAGCAAACGGCACTATTTGGAGTTTACCGATTACGTTACCTGTTAAGGATCGTTCTGCTTACTCAATAGGTGACACGGTTTTGCTTGAGTACCAAGGTGATATCTATGGAACACTTGAAATTAAAGACATTTTTGAACCTGATCAACAAATAGAAGCGGAAAAGGTTTATAAGACAGCTGACCGCGCTCATCCTGGCGTAGCCAAGTTACTCGATCGCGGCCATATCTATTTAGGTGGGCCAATCAAATTGATTAGACGAATTGAACAGAAAAGTTTTGCTGAGTTTTATTTCGATCCTTCTGAAACTCGTCAAGCGTTCGAAAATAATGGCTGGAAGACTATTGTCGGATTCCAAACACGTAATCCTGTTCACCGTGCCCATGAATATATTCAAAAAACTGCACTAGAGATTGTCGATGCCCTATTACTCAATCCACTAGTTGGGGAAACGAAATCAGATGATATTCCTGCAGATGTACGGATGGAAAGTTATCAAGTTCTGCTGCGCGATTACTATCCTGAAGATCGTGTCAAGCTAGCTGTGTTCCCTGCGGCAATGCGTTATGCAGGTCCACGCGAAGCAATTTTCCATGCTCTTGTACGCAAAAACTATGGTTGTACCCACTTTATTGTCGGTCGTGACCATGCAGGCGTTGGCGATTACTATGGCACGTATGAAGCCCAAGAGATCTTCTCGAACTTTACAGCGGATGAAATCGGTATTACATTACTCTTCTTTGAACACAGTTTCTTCTGTAAGACTTGCGGCAACATGGCGACGCCAAAAACTTGCCCACATTCCAGTGAAAATCATGTCATTCTTTCAGGAACCAAAGTACGGGAGATGTTGAAAAACGGAATCTTGCCTCCACCGGAATTCAGTCGTAAAGAAGTTGTCGATGTATTGATCAATGGCTTACAAGAAAAAGAACTGGTGAAGTGAGGAGAAGCGAAATGACAAAGAACATTGTATGGCATGACCAATTAATCTCTAAAGAGGAACAACGAGCAAAAAACAGTCATCATAGCGCAGTTCTCTACTTTACCGGTCTATCCGGTTCGGGTAAATCCACTATTGCAAATGCAGCCGCTCGTCGGTTGCATGATCTCGGCGCTAATACTTATGTACTTGACGGAGATAACGTCCGCCACGGCTTGAATAAAGATCTTGGCTTTTCTGATGAAGCACGAAAAGAAAATATTCGTCGCATCGGTGAAGTTTCAAAGTTATTCATCGATAGTGGTCAACTTGTTTTCACAGCATTCATCTCCCCCTTCCAGGAAGATCGTGACAGCGTGAGACGCCTTGTTGAAGAAGACGAATTTGTCGAAGTGTATATTAGTTGTCCGCTAGACGCTTGTGAACAACGTGACCCAAAAGGTTTATATGAAAAAGCGCGTGCCGGTGTCATTCCTGAGTTCACCGGGATTTCATCACCTTATGAAGCACCAGTAAATCCTGAACTTACATTGGAAACGGATAAATATACTGTGGAAGAATGTGTCGAACAACTAATCGGCTACTTGCGTGATAAAAAATGGATTAATTGAGGAGTGGTTAGAATGGGAAAAGTTTGGCTAGTCGGAGCGGGTCCAGGAGATCCAGATTTATTGACCGTCAAAGCAGTGAAGGCTATACAGCAAGCGGATGTAATTCTTTATGACAGACTGATCAATCAAGAGATTTTAACGTACGCAAAGCCGGACGTGGAGTTGATATTCGTAGGCAAGCTTCCGAAGCATCATTTCGTCCAGCAGGATATGATTAATTTCTTATTGGTTAAGCATGCGAAGCAAGGTAAACAAGTCGTACGTCTGAAAGGCGGCGATCCATTCATTTTCGGTCGCGGCGGTGAAGAAGCAGCGTTTGTGGTTAAGCATCACATCCCATTTGAAGTGATTCCAGGCATCACTTCTGGAATCGCTGCTCCTGCTTATGCAGGTATTCCCGTTACTCATCGTGATTACAGTGCATCATTTGCTATCGTCACGGGCCATCGTAAAGAAGGAGCCGAAGAAGCTGAGAAATGGCAGGCTCTTGCCAAAGGTATTGATACACTTGCAATTTATATGGGTGTCAGTAATCTTCCCTATATACAGAAGCAATTAATTCAACATGGCAAGGATCCAGATACACCTGTTGCGTTTATTCATTGGGGGACCACAGAGACGCAACGTACAGTTACTGCAACACTTTATACTATGACGGAAACGGCACGCCTTGAAGATGTCAAGAATCCAAGTATGATTGTCATTGGTGAAGTTGTCCGTTTACGCGACGAGTTACAGTGGTTCGAGGAATCGAGTGATGAACGTCATTTGCATGAGGCGCTAGTATGAGAGCGATCCTCTATATTTGTCACGGTAGCCGTGTAAAGAAAGGACAGCAGGCAGCCTTAGCATTCATCGAGAAAACGATGAGAACTGAAGCTGCCCCTATCCAAGAAGCCTGTTTCTTAGAACTTGCTGATCCTTCTATTGCAGAAGGTGTTGCGTGTTGTATAGAGCGTGGTGCGACGGAAATTGTCGCAATCCCCTTCCTGTTATTACGCGCAGGCCATGCCAATGTGGACATACCCATTGAGCTGCAAGGCGCCATGGCGAAGTATCCTGATATTCCTGTTTACTACGGAGACCCAATTGGCGTCGATGAACGAATGGTCGATGTGCTGATTGAGCGATTGCATCAAACAACAGAAATTGTCCCCAAAGATGCATCGATATTATTGATTGGAAGGGGCAGTAGCGACCCCGCAACGATCGATGATTTTGCAGATATCAAAAGGATTTTCCAAGAGAAAACGACGCTACAAAATGTTAGCGTGGGTTATCTTGCCGCCTGTGGTCCTTTTTTTGAAGAAGAACTTGAGCGTTTGTTAGAACAGCAGCCGAAGAATCTATATATTTTACCCTATTTATTATTCACTGGTATTTTAATGAAAACGATTGAGCGAACACTACAGAAAACAAAAACAACAACCGCTATTCATTTATGTCCTGCACTCGGTTACGATCCAGCTATTCATGCAATCTTGAATGAAAGGGCTAATGAAGCAGCAGAAAGGAAACGTGGTCTAAATGTTCCCCATTATGCTTGAAAAGATGGATGAATCGAATATCTTCGTAGTCGGTGGCGGACATGTCGCCTATCACAAAGTACTTAACCTCCGCCGATTCGGTATTCATCCAACTATTATCAGTCCTGCTTTTCATCCCTCTTTTGAAGAACTTGAACAGCAAGGTGTGGTTACGCTCATTACGAAAGAAGCGGAATGGGAAGATGTTGCGACCGCCTTTCTCACCTTGCTCGTAACAGATAATGAAGCAGTGAACGATCGCCTCGCCAAGCAATTAAAAGATGCGGGAAAATTAGTCGTTCACGCTTCCAATCCATCTTTAGGCACTGCACAGATTCCCGCTGTCACTGCGCGGGGTAAACTGATCATCAGTGTATCGACAAGTGGCTCAAGTCCCTCATTGGCTAAAAAGATCCGTGACGAAATTGCGGAAACCTATGATGAACGATATGAGGAGTATTTGGATTTCCTCGCTGATGTTCGACAGTATGTGAAACACTACGTTGCGGATCGTACAGAGCGCAGAGCATGGCTGAAAGAAGCTATTGAGCCTATTTATCTCCATAACACAGACGAGCGGCAAACATTTCTGAACGAACTACAGAAAACCTCTCCTTCAGAACAACTTGTTAATTAAAAACGAAATAAAAAAGATCCTTAGTTCATTTCGAATTAAGGATCTTTTTCATATAGTTTTCGATCGATTACTTGTTCATGAAAGATTTAATTTCTTCTTCATAGCTACTTTGTTGAGTATCCCAACGACTATTTGGCAGTAAGGACATACGGATAGATTACAGCCTCGACGTTGTTCGTCTGCTCTTGCTGAAATTAATTTCAGCAAAACTAGTCAAACGGATAGGCGTGGACGATATTCCCCATCCGTCCTGTCGTCGTTATAGCCTGTGATAGGGAATTCAGTATTGCTTCTTCCGCTACTTCAGCTGCACCGAGAAAAAGGTCATTCATAATAGAATGATCATCTCTTAATTGTTGTCTTGTTTCTACCATTTCTCTTGTGAAATGCGGAATTTTATGAGCAGTTGAAAATGCGATGACAACGTCACCACTACCATTACTAAAGTGACTTCCCGTTCTCCCAAGACCGATACCACATCTTTTCGCTACTCGGCGTAACTGCCTATTGCTAAGCGGTGCATTTGTCGCCAAAACTATCATGATCGATCCATCAGCGGGACTAGGGTATGTCGGGATATACGGGTTGTCGCTTAATTTATATTTCTCAATTTGAAAGTCTTCCTTTTTTCCGAAATTACTAAGGACTATACAACCAACCGTATACTTCTTTCCACTTTCACTCTCCGTAATTATTCGTGATGAGGAACCAATTCCTCCTTTATAGCCAAAACAAATCATGCCTTTTCCAGCCCCAACTGCCCCTTCCAAGCAAGCGTCAGTAGAAGCTTCTTTAATAGCATCGATTGCATGACTAGGTTGAACTGCTAGCTCACGGATTGAATTCAGTCGGCTGTCATTGCATTCCCCAACAACCAGATTGATCGTTCCCGTCGTGTCTCCAATTTCAGGACTTTCTTCTAACATATATTGTAGGGTACCTTGGGTCACTGCGGGGACTGCAAACGTGTTTGTCAGCATAATCGGAGACTCAATCAAGCCCAATTCATTTACTTGAACGAGTCCTGTTGTTTTTCCAAAACCGTTTAAAATATAACTTGCGCCTACTACTTTATTCATAAACAGATTGTCGCCATGCGGTAAAATGGCAGTCACGCCTGTAGCTACGTAATCATCTCCTTGTAATGGATGATCTAGTGTGACATGTCCAACTTTTACGCCTTTTACATCCGTGATACAATTTTTGATACCCGTTGGAAGACGGCCAATGATAATACCCCTATCTCTAACTTTCTTAGATTCATGTAAGTTCATATTATTCACTCCAAGTAAAATTTTTAATTACGTAAATTGTTCTTCGCAATTTCAACAAAATAAAAAAAGGCAGCAAAGTTCTACTGCCTCTTCAATCTTGATTAATGACCTAAATAAGCTTTCTTAATCGTATCATCTTGCAATAATTCTTTCGCAGTACCAGAAGCTACTACTTTCCCATTTTCAAGTACATACCCACGATCTGCTACTTTTAAGGCTTGTCGCGCATTTTGTTCAACAAGTAATACAGTCGTACCAGCTTCATTAATTTCTTTAATAATTTTAAATATATCTGCAACGATGATCGGTGCTAGCCCCATTGAAGGTTCATCTAGTAAAAGAAGCTTTGGTTTAGACATAATCACTCTGGCAATCGCTAACATTTGTTGTTGTCCACCTGAAAGTGTGCCACCGTATTGCTCTTTTCTTTCTCTCAGAATTGGAAAGCGATCCATCACTTTTTCAATATCCGCGCCAACTTCTGAATCACTTCGATGATATGCACCCATTTCCAAGTTTTCTAAAACAGTCATTGTTGCCAAAATACCTCGACCTTCTGGGACAAGTGCTAAACCTTTTCGTAAAAGCTGGTCTGGTCGACGGCCTGTAACATCATTTCCTAAATAGTGGATTGTGCCTTCTTTAGGTTTTAAAAGCCCAGCGATGGTATTCATCATTGTCGTCTTACCCGCACCATTGGCTCCTAAAATCGTTACGATTGTCCCTTCTTCTACAGCTATATCTATACTTTTTAACGCTTGAATTTTCCCATAAAAGGTACTGATGTTATCTAGTTTAAGCAAGCTCATCTTCCTCCTCCACCCCGAGGTAGGCTTCAATTACTTCTTTATTGTTTTGAATACTGCTCGGTGTACCTTCTGCAATTTTTTTACCAAAGTTCAAAACGACAATTCTACTACAAACACGCATCACTAGTGGCATATCATGTTCGATCAGCAGCACCGTAATATCCAATGTTTGGATTTTTTTAATTAAATTAAATAAATCATTCGTTTCTTTTTCATTCATACCAGCTGCTGGTTCATCAAGGAGAATTAACTTTGGCCTACTCGCTAAAGCTCTTGCGATTTCTAATCTTCGCTGTGCGCCATAGGAAAGGTTTTTTGCAATTGTTTCCTTGTCATTCGCTAAGCCAACAACTTCTAGTATCTCATCAGAAGTCGCCAGGACTCTAGCTTCTTCTGCTTTTTGAGCTTTCGTACGAAATACACTTTGCATCACATTCGTTTTTAGTCGGCAATGATTACCTACCATAACGTTTTCACGTACTGTTAAGTCAGAAAACAGACGGATATTTTGAAATGTACGACAGATACCTTTTTCTGTAATTTGATGCGGCTTCAGATTTGATAGTGGATTGCCGACAAACGATATATCACCAGAACTAGGAGGATACATAGCTGTAATCATATTAAACATCGTCGTTTTTCCAGCACCATTAGGCCCAATTAAACCAAGTATTTCGCCTTCTTCCACTGAAAACGAGACATCGGTTAAAGCTTGGATACCACCGAAGTTTTTACTGATCTTCTTTATTTCAAGCACCATGATTTTTCTCCCCTTTCTTCTTAGGTTTCAATCGTTTGAATCGGTTTATCATATTTACATCGATAATTCCTTGTGGACGGAACGCCATCATAAGAACCAGAAGCGCACCATAAATCATAAATCGATATTCGTTGATAAAACGTAGGAATTCGGGCATTGCAGATAAGAACACAGCTCCGAATATGGATCCCCATATAACTTCGCTTCCGCCAAAAATAGAGAATATCAATATTTCTACTGCTCTGTGATAATCAAAGTCTGATGGGCTAATGTACGCCATTAAATGGGCATATAATGCACCTGCAAACCCTGCTAACATTGCACCTTGACCGAAAGCTAACACTTTGTAATACGTAATATTAATACCCATTGCTTCTGATGCTTCTTCATCCATTTTAATAGCGGAGAAAGCACGTCCAATTCTAGAATTATTCTGTCTCACGAAAAACCAAATGACTGAAATCGTTATAATGAGTAAAACAAAAAAGACAGCTAAACTTATGAACTGGTTGTTTTTCAATCCAAACATATCAGGTTCTATTCCTATACTTTTACTTAAACTAAGTATTTCTCTTCCAAGATGCGGAATGCCTGATAAGCCAATGGCACCGTTTGTTAAACCCTCCCAGTTAATGAAAAGGACTCGAACGACTTCACCAAACCCAAGTGTTGCAATAGCGAGATAAACACCTTGTAATCTTAAAGCGGGTATACCAATTAATGTCCCAACAATCCCTGTAAAGATCGCAGCTATAATGACGCCGAGTACAAGCGGCATATTATAATTAAGCGTAAGAATAGCTGTTGTGTACGCACCTATACTCATAAAACCTGCATGCCCCAGTGATAATTGTCCCGTTCCAAGCGTTATGTATATACTAACTGCCAGGATAATATTAATTAAAATAAAAGAAATAACTTGTAGATAATATGGGTTTATTAATTCGCCTAACATCTAATCAACCCTTTCTTCCAGTTGTAGCTGTTCCAAAGATTCCTTGGGGTCGTACGATTAAAATAACAATGATTGCGATAAACGCAACAGCATCACGATAACCTGAATCTCCATAGGCTACGATAAATGTTTCAGCCATCCCTAAAATCAAACCACCTACCATGGCCCCTCTTACATTACCTAACCCACCTAAAATAATGATAGCTAATCCTTTAAGTCCGAAAGATAAACCCATTTGGGGGTTAACAGAGTTGAAAGCAATTCCGACTAAAATTCCAGCGATTCCACCCATTGCAGATGCAATAATAACAGTTTGCGTTATCGTTCTCTTCGTATTTACACCGAGAAGACTGGCTACTGCTAAGTTTTCCGCACTTGCACGTAATGCTTTTCCTGCCTTTGTTTTAGATAACCAAAAAGTAAGTCCGAACATAAGTAAAATAGCAATAACAAAAATAATAATTTGAACGTAGTAAACAGTTGTTGATCCTAAAACAAATTTTAATTCTGAAAGTGACGTTCGGAATGGTTGGTTACCTGAACCAAAAAAGTGATGTGCAACGTTCTCAAGAAAAATAGAAACACCGATTGTACTGATCAAAGGCGCAAGATGTGAGACACCCTCTTTTCCTCGTAATGGTCGTAGCGCAAATGTCTCGAGAAAATAGCCTAAAATTCCCGTCACGACAATGGCTACAACAAATGCAATATATAATGGCCAACCTAATATATTCGTGACGACGACGCCCATAAACGCTCCGAACATAAAGATTTCCCCATGCCCCATATTTACTACGTTCAACACACCAAATACGAGCGTGTAACCTAGCGCAACAATGACATAGATACTCCCTAATGTTAGACCATTTATTAATTGTTCAATTAGCAATAGTCCTCCTCCTCCTTCTTCATTTTCGACTTTTATAATCACTCATATTTTCCGTGTGTTATTTAGAAAACAATAAGGCTGGGAAAACCCCAGCCCCTTTCCCTAAAAATTATTCAAATACTACGTATTCGTCACCTTCAATAATTAAAACAGTTGGCTCCATAATAATGTCGCCTTCTTCATCAAATGACATATTTCCTAAAACACCTTCAAAATCTTTAATTTCAGCAAGTGCATCACGAATCGCATCACGGTCTGCTTCACCAGCATTTTTAATTGCTTCAGCCATTACATAAAAACCATCGTATGCTTGTGCTGCGAACTGGTCTGGCTCCATACCGTAAGCGGCTTCATAATCTTCAACAAACTTTTTAACTTTCTCGTCATCTTTCTTAGCGAACCACGGAGTTGCAACGATTAAACCATTTGCAGCATCGCCAGCAATTTTAATAACTTCTGGTGAGTTAAAACCATTACCCCCAACAAATGGTACGTCAATTCCCATTTTGCGGGCTTGATCAAGAATTACTGCACCTTCATTATAAAGAGCAGAAGCTAAAACTAAATCGGGGTTAAGGCTCTTAATCTTTGTTAATTGTGCTTTATAATCAGATTGTCCTAACTGGAAAGTTTCTGTTGTTAAAACTTCTAAATCTAAATCTTTAGCAACTTGCTTCATCGTGTCATATCCTGCTTTTGTGAATACATCATCATTTCCATATAAAATAGCAACTTTTTTAGCGCCATATTTATCAATAGCTTTCTGCACAGATGCAGGAATTGCTAATGTCTCAGGAATCGAGTTTCTGAATACATATTCTCCAAGTTGCGGAATACCTTCAGCTGTGTTTGATGTACCTAGAATTGGAACGCCGTTTAAATCTGCTTCCGGTCCAACGATTTGCATTTCAGTACTTAAAGTAGGTCCAATAATTGCGTCTACATTTTCTGAGTTCATTAATTTTTGTGCAACTGATAATGCTTCTTCTTGTTTACCAGCGGAGTCTTCAATCTTCAACTCGATGTCAACTTCCCCCAGTTCAGCAATTTCTTTGTGTGCAAGATTGATTCCGTTTGTGATCGCTTCACCATAACTAGCACCTGGACCAGTTAAGTATGAAATAACGCCTACTTTTGCTTTTACAACATCATCAGAATCTGCACTTTCAGTATCATCTGTTGATGAGTTCCCACATGCGGCTAACATTACTAATGTAAAAACCATTAAAACCGTAAACAAGAGTTTACTTCTTTTACTCATTCTACCCAGCCCCCTATTTGATTGAAGTTTCAATCATTGAGAATTATACAACTCTCAATAATTTGTTAGTTATACCATTTGTCACAATACTAGTTATTTTATGACTGTCGAATATGACCTTCTGCTTTTCTTGACAAAATAGTAATATAACTAATATTCTGATTATACTCTATAATTATTAATATAGGGTGTTATTTTCAAAACTTTTAAAACTATCAACCAGCCTATAAAAGTTCAATTCTTACTCGCCTATACAACAGCTTGTTAAATAAAAACCAAAATGAAAAAGATCCTTCATTCACTATGAATGAAGGATCTTTTTCATATAGTTTTCGATCGATTACTTGTTCATGAAAGATTTAATTTCTTCTTCAGACATAGAAGAATCACATTTAACGTTGACTGTGTCTCCATTAGTGTAGATGAAGCCAGGTACTGTTGTTATGTCGTACTCATTACGGAAAGCAGAAACACCTTTCATATCAGCGTTTTCAATACTGTTAACGTAATAGATGTGGGCATTTGTTTCTTCGGCTACTTTGTTTAGTTTCTTAACGAAGGTTTGGCAGTAAGGACATACAGATTTACCGACATAGATTACAGCCTCTCCGTCCCCTTTTACTAGTTCGTCTGCTCTTGCGGAATCAATTTTATCAAAACTAGCTACATTTTCTTCATAACTCATTTATGATCAATCTCCTTTCATTGTTAATAGTAGTATACCGCAATGTTTTAGCACTTAAACAAGTAAATGCTCACAAGTAGATTTCGGTCACTAGTTTTAAAGTCAGATTCATTGATCAATCAAAAAAGAAAAACTCTGTCTATTTGGACAGAGTTTTTTTGTTTTTATTGAATTCCTTTTTTAACCCACTCTGCTACTGTGACCGTACGCTTAGCTTGATATTTAACAGCGGCTTCTACATCTTCAATCATCTCACCAGACGGACCGACTGTAACACTAGTTCCATAAGGGTTTCCACCTGCACCAAAGATTACTGGATCCGAATATCCTGGTGGAACGATAATCGCACCCCAATGCATCATCGAAGTATATAGCGATAAGATGGTTGCTTCTTGACCGCCATGTGGATTTTGAGCCGAAGACATAGCACTTACAACTTTATTTATAGTCTTTCCTTTTGCCCATATACCACCCTGTGTATCAAGAAATTGTTTCATTTGGGAAGCCATATTACCAAAACGTGTTGGCGTACTGAAAATAATTGCGTCTGCCCATTCAATATCATCCGATGTAGCTACCGGAATATCTTTCGTTGCATCAGCTGTTGCTTTCCATACATCATTGTTTTCAACTACGGATTGTGGAGCCAGTTCTTGTACTTTTAAAATTTTCACATCAGCGCCTGCTTCTTTCGCACTTGCCTCTGCCCACTTTGCTAATTGATAATTCGTTCCACCCATACTGTAAAAAATTACTGCTAACTTAACTTTTGACATCCAAACATCTCCTTTAGTTTGATAAATATTGTTTCCTTAAAGGCTCATACTAAGAGAACCCATTCCTTCTTCCTTTCCCCGTTATTTCTCTTACTAATCATCTCCACTCATATAATTTTTATACTAACGTAGTTTGCATTTCCATTAAGAATGAGCTGTAATAGTAAAATGATGATCTTCACAAGTATTTCAGTGAACACCACAAATTATTTAACTTATTCAAAAAAGAGGTTGGGACATAACTAGCCAGAAGTGAGCCAAAAAAGGGTTCGATCATCGTTTTTTGATGATCGAACCCTTTTTGTATAGAAATCCTTGTACGACTTCTATACGTTTACCTCCCTGG
>NZ_PDYP01000030.1:0-10638 GCF_002743115.1 Sporosarcina sp. P17b
AATTTCTAAATCTAAAGGTAAAATCAGTTGGTTCATGTTATAATCTTTAAACATAAGGATACCTCCGATACTTTTTGTTGTGGTGACTAAATTTTATCAGAAGGTATCCTTTTTTTCTTCCTAAAACTAAAAAATCCTATATAAAAAAGAACGGACCCATAAACTTCAATGGGTCCGTTCTTTTTCGATTTCAAGGAGGGTTTTGTCCCAGCCTCTTAACTGATCCACTTATACCTTATGGAAATTCGTACCGTCTGTAGTTTCTGCAACAATGCCAGCACGGATTACAAAGTCTCCGAAGTGCTCACCCTCGTCTCGTTCTTTTGCATATCGTTTTAATATAGGGCCTAGTTCACCTAGTATTTCTTCTTCTCCAATATTTTCACGATAGATTTTGCTTAGGCGCTGTCCTGTGAATCCGCCACCTAAATACATATTATATTTACCTGGTCCCTTACCGATAAAGCCTAGTTCCGCTATCGCTGGACGTGCACATCCATTCGGGCATCCTGTCATCCGCGTCACGATCTCTTCATCGCCAAGTCCAGCTTCATCTAGCAAGCCCTCGATTTTTGTAATCAGTGAAGGTAAATACCGTTCTGCCTCTGCCATCGCTAAACCACATGTCGGCAGCGATACACATGCCATGGAGTTTCTACGTAATGCTGACTGCTCAGCTGGAGACTCCAAACCATACTTCGCAATAATCTCTTCTATATTCTTCTTATTTGAATCAGCTACATCGCCTAGAACTAAGTTTTGATTCGGACTAAGACGGAAATCGCCTGTATGGATCTCTGCAATTTCACGAAGAGCAGTCATCAGTTTATAGTTTTCGGTATCACGCACACGACCGTTTTCAATGAAGAACGTATAATTCCAGCTTGTATTTTCTGCTGGCACCCATCCATAGCGGTCACCATTATGATCAAAGTGATAAGGGCGCGTCTCTTCCAATTCCCAACCTAGACGATTATGAAGCTCTCCAATTAACCAATCAAGTCCGCGAGAATCAATCGTGTACTTGAATCGTGCATACTTTCGTACAGAACGATTTCCGTTATCACGTTGGATCATCATTAAATGCTTCGCTACTTCTACTACTTGATCTGCAGGTACGAATCCAATCAAACGACCTAACTGAGGGTACGTCTGCTCATCTCCATGCGCCATTCCCATACCGCCACCTACAGCAACGTTGAATCCGACTAGTTTTTCGTCTTCGACTATCGCAATCAACCCAATGTCTTGAGAAAATACATCAATATCATTCATTGGAGGTACCGCAATTCCAATCTTGAACTTTCTAGGCAAATACGTCGCGCCGTAGATTGGCTCTACTTCTTCCCCTGCCGTATCCACAACCTTTTCCTCATCCAACCAAATTTCATGATAAGCCGTTGTTTGTGGCAATAAGTCCAAGCTTAATCGCTTCGACCACTCATATATTTCTGCGTGAACTGACGATTGATTTGGGTTCGGGCTGCACATGACGTTTCGGTTGACGTCACCACAAGCCGCAATAGAATCCAGTAACGCGTCATTCATTTCTTGAATATTCTTTTTCATATTCCATTTCAAAATTCCATGCATCTGGAATGCTTGACGTGTCGTTAACTTCAATGTACCGTTACCATATTTATGTGCCAGTTCATCCATAACAAGCCATTGCTTTGGCGTAGCGAAGCCGGCTGGTGTCCGCACGCGGATCATGAATTGATAGGCCGGCTCTAATTTTTGACGTTGACGCT
The DNA here is from genome assembly GCF_002743115.1 of Sporosarcina sp. P17b. Lineage (NCBI taxonomy): Bacteria > Bacillati > Bacillota > Bacilli > Caryophanales > Caryophanaceae > Sporosarcina > Sporosarcina sp. P17b. The sequence continues at coordinate 1,752 of NZ_PDYP01000030.1, forward strand.
CTACCCGTAAATCTCGGTCGTCCTGCAAATAACTTCCGTGGAATTTCATTAGACGGTTATCATCATCTGGAATTCCTGAACTGATGGAATCATTCATCGTTTCAATGAGGTTTCCACGCAAGTAATCACTTTCAATTTTAATTTCTTCTACATCACTCGGTGCTCCATCTTGTATATGGATCGGTTTTGTTGTTGAAGACATGCTCCCACTCCCCTTCGGATACTTAATAGACATCTCTCTGATAGCGTTTTTCTTGAACTAACTGTGTAATGAATGCTTCGGCTTCTTCAAGTGATTTACCGCCTTCTTGTTGAAGGATTTCCAGCAACGTCGCGTGGACGTCTTTTGCCATGTTCTGTTCATCACCACATACATAAATCACTGCACCTTCTTCAATCCATTGGTACAGTTCTTGACTTGCTTGTTTCATGCGATGTTGTACATAGACTTTTTCATCTGTATCACGTGAAAAGGCTACATCGAGGCGTGTTAACGCACCATCCTTCACGTAATTCTGCCATTCAGTCTGATAATAGAAATCTGTCACATAATGCTGATCTCCAAAGAACAACCAAGACTTTCCTTCTGCCCCTGTTTCACTACGTTCTTCAATGAATGAACGGAATGGCGCGATACCCGTTCCCGGACCTATCATGACGATCGGCGTTTGTGAATTAGCAGGTAAGCGGAAATTATCATTTTTATGAATATAGATTGGTAATGTATCTCCAGGCTCAAGGTTTTCTGCACATTGAATAGAGCAAACACCTTGTCTGTCGCGACCATGCGCTTCGTAACGTACAACACCAATTGTTAGATGCACTTCTTCAGGATTCGCTTCTAGGCTACTTGCAATTGAATATAATCTCGCTGGCAGTTTACGAAGAATCCCCACCAGTTGTTGTTCTGATGCTTCAACTGGTCCGAAGTCCTTTAATGCATCTAGTAAATCGCGTCCATCGACATACGCACGAAGTTCTTCTGCATGTTCTTTTTTTATAATTCGCTTCAACTCTTCTGACTCAGAGTAATTAGATAGTTTTTCAAGTAACGGTTTAGTTACTACAGTAATCTCTAAGTGATTCAGTAAAGCAATGCGTAAAGCACGGCGTTCACCTTGTGAGTTAATTTCGACGGTTTCTTCTGCATTCCAATTCCCTAGTTGAATAATCTCATCGATTAAGTCGGGATTATTGGTTGGAAAAATCCCTACACTATCGCCCGGTTCATATGTCAGTCCAGAGCCTTCTAATGAAATCTCCACATGACGCGTCTCTTTATTAGAACCTCGGCCGTTTAGGTTAATATTTTCAAGTACTTCCGCTTTAAACGGATTCGTGCGTGAAAATTGAGTTGAAGATGTAGTTTCGACTTCCACACTAGCTGCAGTTAATTGACCACCCGTTTGGACGTCTAATGAAACTTCCACCGCCGCTAGCCATTGTGCTGCCGGCTCATCATAATCCAAATCACAATCTACACGTGGTGCTAACTGAACAGCGCCTAGGTCAGATAGTTTCTGATCGAAATCAGCGCCCGTCTTACAGAAGAATTCGTATGAGCTATCGCCAAGTGCCAATACTGAATAATGAAGATGATCTAGTTTTGGAGCACGTTTCCCATGCAAGAACTCAAAAAATGGTAAGGCTGTATCAGGTGGATCTCCTTCTCCATGTGTACTGACGACAAGCAATAAGTTTTCAATTTTCTTCAGGTTATTCGGTTTGAAATCATTCATGGATTGTATTGTCACTTCAAAAGATTGCTCTTTTAACTTAGCTGCTGCTTGTTCCGCAATTCCCTGTCCGTTGCCTGTTTGTGAGCCATAAAGTACGGTTATTTCTTTTACTGCCGTCGGAACTTCGATAGCAGGACGCTCTAATACAGCGACGCCACCGGAAGGCACTGAAGCTGAGCTGACCGCTGTTAAATAACCACTCAGCCAACTTTGCTGTGTTACTGAAATACTTGGCAACAGACGATTGAGCAATTCTACCTGTTCTTCACTGAAAGGACTGTTCGATACTTGTAAAGCCATATTCATCACCCTCACAACTTCTTATATATTTTTCACCAAACAAAATCTGACTAGACTGACAACTATTTTTAAGATGATTTCATTGTATTATTATTAAACCTATTAGTCAAGTAGGTTTTTAATATAATGAAGTGAACTTCTTTGAAATAGAGTGGGTAAAATTTTGTTGGGGGTGGGGATTGGCGCTTCGGAGGGGACGCTTTCCTGAGTCGCCCCTCCTACGCACCAATCCCTTACAATATGAGTGGATTACACTTTTAGTTGATCATTAAAGTTATGGTTGCAATCTATTTTGATAATAAAAAAGTTTACGTAAAACAATGGTCCAGACACTACCTACAATGAGTGATAAAAGTACCTTCAATATCAAATTAGGATGTAAGCAGAAGCTGGCGTCGAAGTGCAAAGATGTGCTCCTAACGTTGCGCTTTTACTAGTAAAAGCCGTTCTTCGTTACGGCTCTTCCCGCTGGCCCATAGGAAAGCGTCCGCCAGCTGGAGCTTCCATCCCCTCATGCCTACAAAGTAACCAACTATGATATCCACGTTAAGAACTTGAACTTAAAACCATGCAAAAAAGAATACCCCAGTGAAGTGAAGTGACTTCTGGAGCATTCTTGTTTTGTTAATTCGAAAGCTGTGCTTTGGAATGGTTGCCTGCTTTTCTGACCCAAGCCACCACTACAATAATTACGAGCAACCCAAGCTGTGCCATGATCGTTTCAGTGGTAGGATAAAAACCGATCACATCAATAATTGGCAAGCGCGGTTGTACAGTTGTGTTAATTACATTCGTCAACTGCAACGTATGCAAACTCACACCGATAATTTTAAACGCCAGTACATAAATCAAAATCGTCGCCACTGCGAAGAAGCGATGAATCGGAATGCGGTGGCTTAACTTCATGAAAACAACTGCTACGATCGCCAATATGACAACTGCTAGCAGAATCCCCATCACAAACTCTAGTGTGGACATCTTTGGCGCAATCCCCGCGTAAAACACAATCGTTTCCGCACCTTCTCTAAATACAGAAAGGAAACTGACCGAAGCCATCGCAAGCACGCTCCCTGTAGAAATCGCTTGACCCATTTGCTTGGATATATAGCGATTCCATGAAGCCACATTGGATTTTTGATGCATCCAAATTCCAACACCGATCATCAATGCGGCAGCTACAAGTCCGACATAGCCTTCCATCATTTCGCGGTCATTACCAATCGTGACAGACTGCAATACGGTCGACATCATGATGGCCACTACAATACTAAGCGTAATTCCCGCACCCGCACCGACATATACCCATTTGCGCATTCCTTGCTGATTGGCATTCGTCAAGAATGTCAGCAACGCCATAATAATCAGCAATGCTTCCAGACCCTCACGTAATAGAATCAAGGCAGAGTCCCAAAAGCTGAAACTGTCATTTGTTTGAAGTAAGGCGATTTGCTGTTTAAAATCTTGCAACTGGCCATCCGCTTTTTCAACATCATAACCGCTATTCGACAATTGACCGATCATCAACGGTAATTCATTTTCAAGCTGTGTATAAAGTGAAGCGTTTTTCGTACGCACTTCTCCTTCAACATTCGGCCAGATTTGAATGAACTCACGTAATGACTTCTTCGCGTCATCAAGCTTTCCACTTTGTAACGAATCTGAACTTTTATCTAATAATGCAATCAACGTGGTCAATGAATAATCTTCAGTTGCTGTTTCTTTCAATGTCCCATTGACGAACTGATCAACAATGACAGTCAGATCATCAAACTGCGTACGGTATGCTTCGAGATCTGGTTTTTCTTCCGCTAACGTGATTCGCATGAACGCCATACTCGTTTCAATTGCACCATATGCTGAAATACTTTGTTCACGCACAGGGCGTTCATTGCGTGTCCATGTGGAAACGAACTGTTGATTGGCTTGTTTGATCTTTTCAAGCGAATCGGACTCAATTGCTTGTTGTAAATCTGCAAGCGCAAGTTCCATCGCTTTGCCGAATTTCTCGCGCTCTGCTAGTTCGTCAACTGGATTTTCTGACTTCTCTAGTTCGTGTACCGCTTTTGATAAAGAACTCAATAACTCTCCGCGTGTTGCAGAGTCAGCTTTCAAAGCTTTCTTTAACGTCTTATCGATTTCCTTCGTGTACTCTGAACTCTCCAATTTCTGTTGTTGCCAAATTGATTCAAATTCTTGCAAAGAAGACAATGCTTCTGCATCATTTGCTTTTTTCGTTTGCATGATCGAATCACTGATGGAGATATAGAGATCACTATAATTTGTTTCGGTCTCAGCGAACGCAGGGCGTATCGGTAAAGCTATGACGATCAGCATTACTGCTATCCATTTATATAATTGAGAAGAGTGAGTCACCGATAAAGCCCCCCTTTTGGACTCCAGGGAAGCAAGCGAATAATGCACTGCCGCGATGGGTAGTATATTCATTTAATTTATCTTCACGCCCAAAACTATTTTGAATGGCAATAAATTGTTCAGGTTTTTTTTGGAACGAGATGAATAGTAAACCGGCATCGAATGTACCTGTAGAATCCATTACACCTGAACTGTAGGAGAATGATCGACGGAATATTTTTTGCTTGGACTTCTTCGCTAACCGCACGTGGGAAGCTTCGGAAATGACATACTCCCCTTTTGCATCCTTTTCGTCTAAGTCCACTTCATCCATTTCATGCTTCTTACCAATTGGTGCGCCTGTATCCCGATGGCGGCCAAATGTTGCCTCCTGTTCCTGCAATGCAGTTCTGTCCCATGTTTCCAGATGCATCTGGACGCGACGAACAGCCATGTATGTTCCATTGGTCATCCAATCCTTTGACTGACCCGCACCAATCCATGCGACTTCATTCATCTCAGCTTCTTTGGATCCATTCGGATTAACGGAACCATCTTTGAATGCAAATAGATTTCTAGGCGTTTCTTTTTTCTTACCTTTCATTGGGTACGAATTAAAACCTGCTTGCGTCCATTTTAGTGTTACTTTTCCCGAAGCTGCTCGCACTAAGTTTCGAACCGCATGGAATGCAACTTGCGGATCATCAGCACATGCTTGAATACAAATGTCTCCGCCGGTATACGCAGGATCTAGCTGATCTTTTGGAAAATGCGGTAAATCTTTTAGTTCAGCAGGCTTTTTTGAAGCTAAACCTAATGAATCTTTTTCAAATAGTGACGGACCTACACCAAATGTCAATGTTAAGTTTGAAGCGTCCAACCCGACTGTTTCTCCTGTATCTTTAGCGGGAATGAGCATATTAGACGTCTGACCATCCATCTCTTCACCATTCATCATGCGTACCGCAATAGGGGTCCACATTTTAAATAGATCCATCAATTCTTGTTGTGAGTTCACCAATACATTTAACGAAGCAAAATATACATAACTTTGACATTCTGTAGCGATCCCTGATTGATGCTTACCGTAGAAATTGATCTTATTTTTCGACCGTGGATTGTCTTCTTCCTCTACCATTCCGAATACTTTGAGAACACTGCCTAGACCTGATGCACCAATCGCAACACCTGCTGCACCTGCTCCTGTATACTTCAACATTTGGCGACGTGAAATTTTCTTATCATAGAATTTTTCTTCAGTGTGGTCCGTCATTTTATCACTCCGTTACGATGCCCATCATACTTAATGGCTCACCTAATTGATTTACTGCTTCTGATAATGCTTTAGTATCTTCCTTCGTCAACTCTTCATAAGATATATAGCCACCGTTACCATCTTCATATTCTGCAAGCAACCCGTTGATTGTTTCGAATTTCGACTCAAGTTCGTCGACTAACTGCTGATCTTTCTCTGCCATTTTATCTTTAAAGATTTCAAAGATTTTCTCAGCGCCTTCAATATTTGCTTTGAAGTCATATAGATCCGTATGAGAATAAATTTCTTCTTCTCCCGTGATCTTAGAAGTCGATACTTCATTCAATAAATCGACTGCACCTGTAACCATCAAGTCTGGAGACACTTCCACTGTTTCTACACGTGCTCGCAATTCTTTTGCATCTTTTAGCAACTGATCTGCGACATCTGCATAGCCTTCAGTTGTATTCTCTACCCATAATCCGTATTCGATCTTATGGTAACCCGACCACTCTTCTTCTCCTTGTCCTTCTTCTTGAACATCTGCTAAACGCGCATCAATTCGCGGGTCTAAATCGCCAAAGCTTTCTGCAATTGGTTCAGAGCGTTCAAAATACATTCTAGCAATCGGATAGATTCTTTTTGCTTCTTCTATATCTCCTGATTTAACTGCTGTAACAAATTTTTCTGTATCGATAACGAACTCATCCATCTGTTCAAGTGCAAACTCTTTATATGCATCTGTTTCAGCAGTTAGATCTACCGCTTCTGTTACTGCCGGTTCTTTTTCTTTAGGTTCGTCTGCCGTTCCACAGCCCGACAATAGAATTCCTGTAGTCAAGGCGAATGCTGTTACTACTGTTTGTTTCATTTTAATTCCCACTTCCCACGATTTAGTTTGCTGTTATCAATGATAATCGTTCTCAAATGATAAATCAATAGGGATTTTAAGGAGATATATGTATATTTCTAGTACTTATTGTGTTTTTAGAAAATTTAAGAGATACTATATTCAACTAGACATTTTTCTATTCGGATATTTCTATACTTTTTAGATTTTTGTAACAAAAATCACTTTCTTTCGTCTACTAAGTAACCATTATGAAGGGAGGAAATCAATGTGAAAAGAAAAATCAGCAAGCAACAATTTGATTTCTTGCAACGAGAATTTTCTTTTCTACAACAGCATGGCAAGATGGAAGCAGCAGATGCCGACGAAATGCTCTCGCTTTACGAATCTAAAGGCGGCGCTAATTTCGTGAGAATCCTACTGGCTTTCGGAGCTATATTAGTAGGGATAGGAATACTAAGCTTCATCGCAGGCAACTGGGCAGGACTTACGCCATTCTTTAAGTTTGGATTAATTGTTGTCGGCATGATCTTGGCGTACTACGCAGGGTATAAGCTGGAAAATGATTATGAACGAACATCTCGCAGTATGTACTACATCGGTGCTGCCATTTTTGGAGCAGGAATATTTCTGATTGGCCAAAGCTTTCACTTGCAACATACGGTGTATACCGACTTCCTTTTATGGGGTGTTGGAATCTTACCGTTAGCTTATTATCTTAAGGATCAATTGCTCGCAGTATTTGCTAGTGCATTTTTTATTATCTACAGCTTTAGCGCTTTTACAGCTTATGAAGCAGGAAGCTTTGGTCCTTTCTGGCTACTCCTACTGATTCCTGTATTGTTCTGGATGAATGAAACTCGATTTGGTAGAAAAAGTTCATTGTTTGTTATGAGTGTTTTACTAAGCGTGGCTTTCATCGTCAATATGCTAGAGTTTTTCCACGTCGATGAATGGATTTCTATACTGATTGTCTTTGTACTAGGGGTGCTCCTTGCACTCGCACCCTTCAAACATTATCGTACAGAGTCCTCCTGGACGGGTTCCATACTATTTGGTATCACAGGTATTATGCTAACATTCCCATTCGTTTGGGATGGTTTACGATTTGGTGATTCCGCTCCTTATATTTTCACTGCCCTATTCGTTGTCTTGTTGGTGTATTTATTGAAGAAAGGCAGCTTACCCGCTATCTTGATCACGTGTGCGTTAATCTATCGCTATTACACGGATATCACATACGACTTTATGCCAAAATCATTATTTTTCATCGTAGGTGGTTTGTTGCTAATCGGTTTTGGATTCTGGTTTGAAAAATCACGACGAGAGACGGTGAAACGTCATGAAGAATAAACGGAATCTATTCCTTGTTGCCTTAATCGTCCCCATCATCCTCCTTTTAGCGATGACTTGGAAGCCATTGTATACAGTGAATACAGGTAAAACTATTACATTGGAAACCGTACCTGTCGACCCACGCGATATTCTATACGGTGATTATGTCAGTCTTCAGTTTGCGATTGAAGAATTCACAAAAGACGATCTAGACCCAGCGCTTATTAAAGAGTTTTCCAAACACGATACCGGAAGGCTTACGGTATATGCCGTGTTAGACCAAGAAGAGGGAGATCTTTACGGATTGAAGACGGTCACACATAAGAAACCAAATGACGGATTGTTTTTGAAGGGCGATATGTATTACTACAGTGAATTCAATAATAATAAAAATCAAACGTATTTCGCCAATTTCCTTCCTGACCGTTACTATGTAGCAGAAAACACTGGTATGCAGTTGGAGGACCTTTCACGCAAAGGGCAGTTGATTGCTGATGTAAAGGTTCGTGATGGTTTTGCCGTGTTGGAAAATGTACGCCCGAAGTAGATTGCTGTAGTAGAGATTTGTAAGCCGTTGCTGGAAGTCGTGGATTTGCGATTTCTAGTGGCGGTTTTTTTATGCAAGTGTAGTTGTTTGATTGGCTATGTACGTGGGGCGGGCATTGGCGCCACCTTCAGCCGTAGTGGATGGCTACAGCACGTTAGATAGTGTGTAGGGCAGTTCGGGTACTTGTTTTTCGAGTACACGGGGAAGGTGTTCGTACAAGTAAGTAGGATACGATTTTAGGTAGTTGTTTTACGAACCCTTTACTTTTCCTTGTATTTTGCAGAGGTAGTAGTTTGACTGGCTATATAAGTGGGGCGATCATTGGCCCCACTACGGCGGTGGTGGATGGCTTCCGCAATGAGCCAGACAGGAAGAGCGCCTGGCTGTCTCATTACTACGCCTACCACGTGCAGCCGCCTTCATTAAATAGTGTGTAAGTCAGTTCTGATTCTTCTTTTGCAAGAATAGGAACTAGTACCACCCAGTTACTGGTTTTATCTCCTATAAAC